>CAZMZQ010000025.1:7929-11162 GCA_964570745.1 uncultured Anaerolineaceae bacterium | reverse complement strand
GCGCCATTCCCGACTGTGACAGAGGAAGTTAGTTCAACCTGGCTGCAAAACCTCTGGCGGGGTGAGCCACAAGACCAAATCCAAACACTCCTGATCGGTCGCGAGAGCCTGCCTGCGCTCACATCTCTCTTCGGAGAACCTGCTGTAAACATCCAAATCTTCGCAAACGACAAACTGCTCGAAAGCGCCTGGACTACGCAAAACACCTGGGCTGTGATTCCTTTTGAAGAGCTCGAACCCCGCTGGAAAGTTATGAAAATCGATGGACAATCGCCGATACATAAAGATTTTGACGCTGCCAACTATGTGCTGAGCGCGCCCATCTCCCCCATCCTCGTTGATTCTGGCGAAAGCTTCAGCCTTCCTGCTGAATTTTCAGACCTGCACCTTAAAAATCTCGACTCATCCAAAATCACAACTGTGATGTTAACCGGGGTAACTGCACTGGTGCGCGCAACAGCAGTTGGGATGGATCAGCGCGGAGTGCTCGTGCCGGGCGAACAAATTGCTGATGTAATGCAAGATGCTGACATATTACACATCAGTAACGAAGTGCCATTTGCCGAAGAATGCCCGCCCCACACAATGGGAGGCTACCTGGTTTTTTGCACACCTGAAAGCTATATGGAGCTGCTGCGTTATGTAGGCACAGACGTTGTGGAACTTACCGGCGATCACTTCCAGGATTATGGTGAAGCGGGCATGCTCTATACCCTCGAGTTATATGCCAATGAGGGTTGGCCGGTTTACGGAGGTGGTAAGGATATTTTTGATGCACGCACACCAGTTAAGCTGGATGTGAACGGTAACAAAATAGCTTTCATTGGTTGTAACGCAAAGTCTCCCAATTTTGCCCAGGCGAGCGAAACCACCACTGGAGCTTATCACTGCGATATGGACTATATGGCTCAGGCGGTTCAGGAACTGAAAGCCGAGGGCTATCTGCCAATTGTCACCTTTCAACACGAAGAACGTTATCTCTGGTCGCCAAATGCCCAGATGATACGCGATTTCAATATCGTTGCAGAAGCAGGGGCGGTGATTGTCAGCGGCAGCCAGTCGCATGTTCCGCATTATGCTGAATTTTACGGAAACACCTTCCTTCATTATGGTCTCGGCAACCTGTTTTTCGATCAATACGGAATCGTAGAGAATACGGATATTGGTTTTCTCGACCGACACATCTTCTATGATGGCAGATATCTTGGGGTTGAGCTGATTCCGATTCAGTTTATCGATAAGGTTCAGCCGCGTTTGATGACCGCTGAAGAGAAAGCAGAGACACTAACGATTATGTTTGACACCATGCGTATGTGGTGGAAAGATGAAAATAACCAGCCTGTCATGCCAGATTGGAAATAAGGCAGTTGACAGGATAGGATTTGCTGCGCCACCCACCCCCCTGTCCCCCTTCGAGGAGGGGGTTGTGAGAAGTTTTTAGAATGACGGATAGGTTGATATTACGAAGCTCACATACTGAACCCGCCCGTACATTTATTTTGGGTGATGGCAAAACGCTCACGTATTGAACCCGCCTGTACTTATATCATGGGCAATGTCACAAGTCTCACGCCCTGAACCTACCTGTACCGACATTTTTCAACAAATAACAATCTTTGCCCGTCATCCTGAGGAACGAAGGATCTAATAATACAACCAACAAGATCCTTCGCAACCGATGCTCAGGATAACAGGTTCTCCTTGCAATTTTGGTCGTCGTTCGCAAGTCAATGTCTGCAGTCAGATTCACGATAATTCTCATGATTGACGAACACGGTCTCATATGGAGAATTCCTGCAGTTTGGCGCATTGCGCTTATCGCCCTCTTTTCCCCGTACACAGTTTTTTTCATCGTTATCGTTGTTAGCCAGGTCAACCTGATATAATAGAAAAGTGAAACGAAACCTTTTGAAAAGGTTTTTTCGTCGGAGGAATGGTTAATGGAAATTACATGGTATGGAAATTCTTGTTTTCGGATCACCGAGCGTAACTTTGCCACGGTCATTACTGATCCGTTCGATTCAGCTGTTGCCGGCTTTAATCCATTAAAACTAAAAGCAGAAATAGTAACAATTAGCTCTGACGATCTGGTTCACAACAGTGTTAATTTTGTCAAAGGCTCTCCATTCATCATCGACGGACCCGGAGAATATGAGCGGGGCGGTGTTTTTATTACCGGAATTCAGACCACTCCGCTGCATACTGATAAAAAGACTATGCGCAACACGATCTACGTGCTCGATTATGGCAATATCACCGTGCTGCACCTCGGGCAAACAGATACCGTACCGAGCCAAACCATGGTTGAAGAGCTTGGCAATATTAACATCGCCCTCGTTCCAGTTGGCGCTGGTGGTGCTCTCAATGCCTCAAAAGCAGCTGAGGTGATCAGCATGCTTGAGCCCAACATCGTTATCCCCATGCAATACGAAACTCCTCAATCCAAGCTCAGTCTTGACCCTCTCAGTAAATTCCTGAAGGAAATGGGATTGACAGAATTGGAAACTATGGAAAGCTATAAGATATCCCCCACCGGCAGCTTCGGGGAAGAAGGCACCCAGGTGATCGCGCTGGATCCGAGGCTTTCACCTGTTTGATCATGTGGAAAGCAATTATCACCTGGGATATTAAACCAGGACACGAGCAGAATTACTTCGCATACGTTGTGCGAGAGTATCTGCCTGGCATTAATCACCTTGGTTTGGAAGTTACTGATGCATGGATCACCGTCTTTGGTGATCAGCCCCAGATTTTGTTGGGCGCAGTGGTTCCAACCCTCGAGGAGGCGAAACGCATCCTACATTCTGACACATGGGAACAGTTGAATAACGACCTGAGCAGCTATGTAGAGGATATGCAAGTAAAAATCGCCCCCCACCGGGGTGGTTTCCAGTTTTAGGGACACAATTGCAAGCCCGCCTTCTTGATTGGTATGACATTAACGCCAGGGTGCTGCCCTGGCGTTCTGATCCCAGCCCATATAAGGTCTGGATATCGGAGATCATGCTTCAGCAAACACGGGTTGATACCGTTTTGCCATATTTCGAACGTTTTCTGACCCGGTTCCCCACCCTACAAAGCCTTGCGGAATCCAAGTTAGATGAAGTATTAAGGCTTTGGGAAGGATTGGGCTATTATAGCCGCGCGCGCAACCTGCACAAAACTGCAGCATTAGTGCAGTCTGATTTTGCTGGCAAGATGCCAGACAATGCAGAGGAATTAGAAAAACTACC
>CAZMZQ010000025.1:5231-7829 GCA_964570745.1 uncultured Anaerolineaceae bacterium | reverse complement strand
GTGATCTGGCACGATGGGAGGATTCTGCTGGCTCAACGGGGAGAGAAGGGAATGTTAGCCAGGCTTTGGGAATATCCGGGAGGGAAAGTCAATCCGTCTGATACAGAGAAAGAAAAAAGTTTGCAGAATGTAGTGCTGCAGAAAACCGGATTTCATATCACTCCAACGGAAATAATTGGCACCTTTAAGCACGCCTATACCCACTTCCGAATCAGCGTGCATGCATGGCATGCTGAGCCGGTTCCGCCACTTTCGCTTGCGCTGCCAGCGAATCTGCGTTGGGTGTTGCCAGAAGATCTACCCGATTACCCGATGGGTAAAGTTGCAAGAAGAATCAGCGATCAAATTAATTCAGAGCTCATTCGAGCAAAAAATCAATAATGTTTTGATGCCGGATACCATTGCGGCTTCGATCAAATTTATCCAGGCTTAAGACCATTTTGGGATAATTGTCGTTAATTTTCTCTAAAGAAGAAAACTCCCTCTCTATCGTACGGTCTTCCGCCAGCACATATGCCACCTGCAGGTACAATCGCTCTCCTGCCTTGGTACAAACAAAATCGATCTCATTTTCATCAAATTTACCAATATTGACAGTATATCCCCTGCGCAGTAATTCGACAAAAACAATGTTTTCCAAAACCTGGGAGATGTCGCGTTCGTTATATCCAAAAACCGCTTCTCGAATCCCAGTATCTGCAATGAATAATTTCTCCTGAAAACTCAGTGACCGCTTTCCTTTAATGTCATAGCGAGGAACAAGATAAATCAGAAATGCTTCCTGGGCATAGGCAATATAGTTATAAAGTGTCTCTGGTGAGATGGACCTCTTCTCATTTTTCAAAAACGCGGTAACAGAGCTGCCCGAAAAGGTCTGCGAAAAGTTCGAGAAAAAGTAGAGAAACACCCTGTTTAGTAATTCAACATCCCTCAACCCATATCTTGCGACAACATCTTTTAGCATAATAGATTGATAGATGTCCAGTAAGTAACTCAATGCTGCCTGGTCATCCAACCCGGATGCATAGATAAATGGAAACCCTCCAAGTTTCACATATCTCTGAAAAAGATTTTCAGAATTCAAGTGAATGGATGAATTGTTTCTATTCCATTCGCTGATCTCTTTAAATGAGAGTGGGGAAACGGGAATCTCAATATACCGGCCTGCAAGATGGGTCGCCAGTTCGCCAGAGAGTAAGTTCGAATTAGATCCGGTGATATATAAATCCGCGCTTGTGGTCACCCGCAGCGAATTTACCAGCTTCTCCCATCCTGAAATTTCTTGGACTTCGTCAAGAAAGATGTAACTGTCCTTTGGGTTGTCAGAACAAAAGTTTTTGATTATCTCGTTGATTTCGGAGACAGAGAGGTCCTGATAACTTATATCTTCAAAATTAATAGTCAGGAATTGTGACGGCTCTGCTCCTTTGTTAATTAATTCTATTTTTATAAGCTCTAATAATGAAGATTTGCCTGATCGGCGAATGCCAGTAATGATCTTGACAATGTCCTTCCCGATAAAAGGCCTGATTTTTTGAATATAATTTTCTCGTGAAATCATAATTCACCTCTCCGCACTTCATTATACCGTAAACTATCGCCTTAATCCATGTTACTACTCGGTTATAGCGTAAACTAATGGCTTTTTCGGTGTTAGTATGCGGTTATAACGAAAACGGTTTGTTCAAATTATGTCCCGAACTGCCTGTCGCCTGCATCTCCCAGACCTGGCAAGATAAAGCCATGCTCGTTCAGACCTTCGTCAATCGCGGCAATATGAATCGGCACATCCGGATGGGCGGAATGCAGACATTCGATCCCCTCAGGGGCAGCGATAATTCCTACAAACTTGATCTTATTTACCCCCCACTTCTTCAGGATATCCACCGTCGCAACAGCTGACCCACCGGTCGCCAACATCGGGTCCAACACCAGGCAAACAGAAACGGTTGGTTCGATCGGAAGACGGTTATAGTATGCGACCGGTTTTAAGGTTCTTTCGTCCCGATACAAACCAATATGCCAGACTTCGGAACCAGGCATCAACTCATAGACCCCTTCTACCATTCCAAGACCAGACCTCAAAATCGGAACGAGCCCAATCAGTTCCATAAGGGCTGTTCCTTTTGTCATTTGTAAGGGGGTTTGGACTTCAACTTCACTGACCGCGAGGTCCATCGTTGCTTCATATGCCAACATGGCGGCAATCTCGCGAATCAATTCTCTAAATTTCTTTGAATCGGTTGTGACATTTCTCAACAGGGTCAGTTTGGTACCAATCAGTGGGTGGTGGGAGGGATAGACGTTTTCCATGTTATGTTCTCCTTGAATAGAAATTTTTAAGAATAACCAACGAGTAAATCCAAAATAACAAACCCAGCCCAATCAGGATAAAGAACCAGGTGTTTTCGGCTTTCAGGCGGAACCAAAAACCTGTTAGCGCTAATAAAAGCGCCAGGATATGGCTAATTTTACCCCTGAAATCAACCTTTCTTATGAACTCGAGCCCTTTTAAGCCAGTAACTGCCAGCAGTAATAAGGTAAGATCCAACACCAGTCCAAAAGCAAGAAACCAAAGCCAAAACTCGCCGGCATTTT
>CAZMZQ010000025.1:0-5131 GCA_964570745.1 uncultured Anaerolineaceae bacterium | reverse complement strand
TAGTTTATCTCCCTGCGATGCTGCGCACCGGCAGCTTGCAAGATTTCTTTTTCTGCATAATGGCGCAGGGTATTTTCAGCTGCTTCCTGTAATTCCTGTGGTTCAATCCCGGGCATTTGCACACTCGCCTGTTCCAACATGCCAATTTTGAAATTTTCCGATCGATTGTAGTCATATGCGCCCAACTGCTGAATTCTTGCTTTGTCTGTGGGCAAGGCGGGAACGAGAATATTATCGTAATGTCGTTTCAACAACCCCATTCGGGGTTCGTAGCGTATTTCAGTTCTCAGGACGCTCTGGCTGTTCCAGCCCTGATCCCCGTAACGCTCTTTTGCAGTTCTGACCTGGTAATCAAAGCCAACAGTACCCGACCATTCGCCTTCCAGATCGGCGTCAACAAGCCACTGGGGCCACCAGACCACCTGTATGCGCTGTAAGAGGTTCTCTACTGTAAGGTCACCTGTTTTGTAGGGAACTCCGTCCAAAAATGCTGTTAACCGCTCCCCCAAATTCTGCTGATCGATTTCGATGGGAGCGACCATTTCGGGCACTTCTTTCCGAACCAAGCTGGGTTGGGGTTCAAGCTCAGACTGATAACAGATGGGGCAAGATTGCTTACTTCGCACTGAAGGGACCAAAAAGACCCTCTTACATACAGGGCAGGCTTCCATCATCGATCCGGGAAACCAGCTCAAAGATTGTTGCAGTTCCACCGGAGGTGTCAGGATTTCTGATGTGTTCATCAGAGGTTCTCCAGGTTCCGCGCTTTTTTGTAGGTGTTGATTGCAAAAGCACCACCAATAAACAACATCACTACTCCAATGAGCATGATCAGGGCTCCAGCGCCCAGCATCCCTGTCATGGCTAAACCGATCAAGAATCCCAAAATTCCTGGAAGAAGCGCCCCTGCAATCGCTAGCCAGACTTTGGTCCAATCAATCGGTTTTTGACCAAAGACTTTGCCCGTTTGTCCGTTTACCATCACCTGGAAAGACTTACCCTCAAACTGGTAAACCGCGATGAAGACCGGCAAAAACAAGTAACGCCAACGTTCGTTACTATAGTTCATGTCGATGCTTAGATTTCGAACCTTGGGGTTGCTTGCGTCTGCAACAGCCAGATCTTTGGCTTCGTCGCGGATATTGGACTTAGCAGTTGCCCAAGCATTATTAAGGTCCACATCGTATGCGTTGGCATTGATCCCCACCAGGTAGTCCGGGTCAAACGATACCAGGTTGTCCATCGAAAACGGGTTCAGATTTTTCAGGATCACCGGGTTCAACCTTTTCGCGTCTACACCACTCACCAGATAATTGGTGTAAGTCTTCTGAACATTTCCTTTTTCCCAACGCCATTCTGTGCGGGTGCGCGTTCTCCAGCTTTTGCTTGAGGAATCATAGTATCGTTCTGTAACCGTATGGGCAACTTCTGCCTCCCAGTTAAATGCAATCTGCGTGGAAAACGCCCAGAAGGGGATATAAAACGGCACAAAGTTATTAATCCTGGCAGAATCTTTTAACGCTGACGGATGCATCCACCCATCATGAATCCATTGCTCGGTAAAGGGTTTTAGGTTGGCAGGTTTAATCGTGAAAGGAATGAGCGCCTGTGGTTGAAACAATGCTTGTTCGCTTTGGCTTACATTAACGCTGTTTGAACCGCAATAGGGACAGCTGGTTGCCACCGTGCCCTGGGGATAAGAAAGCTCTGCATTGCATTGTTGACAGTGAAGCATGTTGCGCAGTTTTCCCCAGCCTTGATCTGCAATTTTCATCGTGTCGATGGTGAATTCTTGTTTTTCAGCTGTGGGCCCAATCTTACGGGATTGAATTGCCACCTGAAATCCACAGTGACTGCAAGCCAGACCGGAGATGACCAGATCGTAAGACAGATGACCTCCACATTGGGGACATGTGTAGCTTTGACCTTGCCTTTCTTCTTTTGGCTTCGGTTTCGGTGCGAATACGCTTATCCCATCGACAAAGGATTTTACTTCCTGAAAATCTTGTTGGTTGATCATTACTCAATTCCCATTTGATTATAACTTCACCCAACAGAATCAGACCTTGATTCTTAGGCTTTATATTAACGAAATTATGTTTCTGACCCGGAGGTCACCATGGGTTACAATTGGAAAATGCACTATATCATTGACGGACATAACCTTATTCCTCAGGTTCGTGGGCTTACTTTGGGTGACCCTGATGATGAACAAACCTTGATCGATATTTTGAGCCCTTTTTTAAGATCAAAGAAATCGAGAGCGATGGTTTTCTTTGACCGGGCTGCCACAGGTCAGGCTGGACAGCGTAATTATGGACTGGTAAAGGCTGTTTTCGTTCCGGCAGGATCGACCGCAGACGCTGCCATTGCTGACTATATCCAGCAATTGGGCGGCGCAGCGAGCAACCACACCCTTGTCAGCTCAGACCGGATGGTGCAGGCAGCAGGGAGGGCGCACAGAGTCAACATTCTTACCAGCCAATCTTTTGCAACACAACTGGAAGCGTTTTTTGATCAACAGCCCCAATCCCCAACTCAGGATGTTGCTTTGTCGGAACGTGAAGTCAAAGAATGGGAAGATTTTTTTAACCAATATGGCTCCCAACCACCTGATGGACTGAACCCATAACAACCTGTTCATGATATATTTGCTCTCCAACTGCCAGACAAGGCATGTTTGATTTAATAACGAATTTTTGATTTCTCCGGTTGCGCATGGGGCGACCTGAGACTATAATAACCTTATACAAGAAGCGATACAAACAACGGCAGTCTATCAAAATCCTGTTGGCTCGCCTACGAACCTAAAATATGAACGATTACTTACCTTATACAAAAAACTTTTATGGACGTATTGCTAAATTCTTTTTAGTGATTCCTCTGTTGGTTACTGCCTGTCAACCAGCATCAGCCCTCGTGCAGGATAGTATTCCAACCGCTACTGCTTCTCCAGCAACCCCCATTCCCACATCGCAGCCCAGCCCAACCATTGCCCTTACACCATTGACAATTTCAGTCAGTGGTCTCCAACTGCCCCCGGAAGTTGTACCTGATATCTATCCCGTTGGGATAGTTACTTCAGGACCAGGAAGCGACGCTGATATCATCATCGAAATGGTCGAACCTGAAGAAGAATATGAACTGATTTCCTATCATGTTTACGCCCTGGTTGCCCCTTTTTTCACCATTCAGGACGATATCTCTCTCAGCAAATTAAGGGGTTATCTCACTGGACGCAGGAATATAGAGGAAGCACCTTTTACCGGGATTGAGGTGCGCAACACTGATAAAGCAGCTCTTCAAGCCCTGATCAACCCCAAAGGACCTCGATCGGTAGCTCTTGTTGAGGAATCTTTCTCTTCACAGAAAGAATTCACCGAAAAGCAAGCCTGGTCGATTTTGCCGTTTGAGCTCTTATCTCCTGAATTAAAGGTGATCTCAATCGATGGTGTCAGCCCGCTGGATGATGATTTTGACCCCAAATCGTATCCTCTGACCCTGGCTGTGGGAGTCCGGCTTACAAACAGTAATCAAGAGGTCGACCCTGCCCTGCTTGAAGAAGTGCTCCCTGAGGGTAATTATCAGCCTGATCAGCTAACCAGCCTGATTATGACAGGTGTGACCGCTATGGCGCGTGATACTGCCTATGAGATGGAGATTGAAGGCGTGCTCTACCCCGGAACCGAAATCCGCGATGTGATGCGGGGAGCCGACCTGACCCATATCAGCAACGAAGTTTCTTTTTATGAGGGCTGCAAGTTTCCGGACCCGGATTATACGGGGTTTATCTTCTGTTCTAACCCTGAATATATCGAACTGCTTGACGACCTGGGAGCAGATATCATCGAACTGACCGGCAATCACAATAACGACGTGAGAGCACTCTATAAGGTTGACTCTGTACCCTTTACTCTCGATCTCTACGACCAATACGGAATGCAATGGTATGCCGGGGGGACAAACCTCGTAAACGCCCAAACACCGCTAAAAATTGAACACAATGGCAATAAAATTGCTTTTATCGGCTGCAATTATTATGGACCTGAAATGGCATGGGCAACCGGAGACTCCAGTGGTGCTGCTGCTTGTGAAGATTTTGGCTGGATGAAACGTGAAATATTCAACCTTAAACAAGAAGGCTATTTGCCCATTGTAACCCTTCAATACCAGGAGGATTATTTCCTCAACGCCACAACAAAAGCCATCCAGGATTTCAGACCCCTGGCTGAAGCTGGGGCGGTCATCGTCAATGGCAGCCAGTCCCATGTTGCTAAGGCAATGGAATTCTATGCCGATGCTTTCATACATTACGGGTTAGGCAATTTATTCTTTGACCAACCCGAAGTTTATATCACTTATGATAGTTTTATTCAGAAACATTTTTTCTATAAAGGACGACATATCAACACCCAATTACTTACCATTACTTTAGAAGACACTGCCAAACCCAGGTTTATGACAGCGGAAGAGCGCGAAAAGTTCCTTTTTAATCTTTTCACCGTGTCTGAAGACCTCAGGAGGAATCGATGAGTCAAATAGACAACTTCCCAACAGAACCAGAATTTACAATCAAAGCCGTTCAGAACCGTACTGGAATAAAACCAGTAACCTTGCGAGCATGGGAGCGTCGTTATAACCTGCTCCAACCACTGCGTATGCCTAATGGATATCGCTTGTATTCTGAACGTGACATCCAGCTATTGGCATGGGTCCAGCGCAGGGCAAATTCCGGCATCAGTATCAGCCAGGTTGTGCAACAATTCAACCAAATCAGAGAAAAAGGGGAATGGCCAGAAGCGATTCAGACCTACAGCCCAGCTAAACCACGTAAGAAATCACCTCGCCCGGCTCGGGATTATGCAGAATTGTTGTTTGGTGCGCTTGTCTCGCATAATGACGAACGCGCAGCAGTCATTTTTGAGGAATGCCAGGTTTATTTTGAACTTATAACCATCTTTCAGGAAGTCATCGATCCTTGTCTGAAACTTTTGGAAGAAGCCTGGTTTCATGGAGATATCCCTATCGCTACGCGCCACATGTCAACCCAGGTAATTAAAGGCCGCCTGCTGGGGATCATGCAGGGGCTGCCGACTATGAAAGAGGGTGCGCTGGTGCTTGTGGGCTGCGG
>CAZMZQ010000024.1:0-16209 GCA_964570745.1 uncultured Anaerolineaceae bacterium | reverse complement strand
ACTCCGTTCATCTGGGCGAATTGTCTGACCTCATCGATCGTACTTCGGTGAGCGTTATTACTGAGGCATTGTTGAAACTCCGTCATGTCAAGACCAATTTTTTGGGCATAGGTGTTCAGGCTTGTTTCAGCATACACTCCAGGGAAGCCGACATTTCCATAAACTTGCTTCTTATACTCCCAAAACTTATTTTGATCTCCAGCACAGTAGGTGGCTTCGGCAGCCGTTCGGGAATCGTCATCTGTAAATGGAAAGATGTGATATGTCAAATAAACCTTGCCTGAATCCACATACTTTTCTATGAAAGCATCTTCGGATTCTCTCGCAAAGGTCTGACAATGAGAGCAGTTGTAATTTGAAAATATATCGATTTTTACTGGAGCTTCAGGGTCGCCAACAGCTGGGCCAGCCACGGCACGACGAGGGAAGATGTATAAGATCGATAAAAGAGCGATTACTACCACCGCCACGATGATTATGGTTGTAAGTTGTTTCTTTTTTTTGCTTGATTTTTGTTTTTGTAATTGTTCACGTTGAGTTCGATAACTGCTCATAGTGGCTCCTTGAAAATATATTTGTCAATTATAGCGGAATTTTTCTAACCAGCTGTCAGGCGGGTATAAACCGGAATCTTTTGTTCGTCAATTGTGAAACCGTTCTTCTGATAAAGCTGATGAGAATTAAAGTTATCTGCCTGGGTGTTTACGCTATATGTGATTTCGCCGGTGTCTTTGAAATAGTTAAAAACATCCGAAATTAGTGCGCTGCCCAACCCCATCCTGCGATAGTCAGGCAAAACTGCGAGCCGGGCGATATGAACCTGGTCGAACAGCCGCGTGCTAACCTGGTAGGCAACAATTTTGCCAGATTGGATCACCAGGCTGGACCTTGCAGAAGAAAAGTAACATTTAGCCAGGCTTTCACGACTTAACTGCCATGGTTCGGCGAAGCACTGCTGATCGAGCTCATAAACTTTGTCCAGATCGGCATAGGTCATCTCCCGGATAAACCAGTCCTCTGAGATTTTGAGCTCGGGTAATTGCTCATCATTACGACTGAGGTTGATTATTTGTGACCCGGGTGCGAAATCTTCGTTTTTTAGCAAGGTCTCCAGCCAGGAGGAACTGGCAAGGCAAAAAACCTTCTTCACATTTTGTTGGGATAACCAGGATATCGAGTGATTAATTAAACCGTGAAAATAGCGTTCATGTTGACCATCGCGGAGACTATAGAAAAACCGCAACCAGGCAAAGCGTCCATTTTCAGGACTGACACACAACAGAGCGGTAAGGATTCCATCTTGCTGGAATGCGAAGGTAGCGTCCGAAAATAAACGTTCGCGCGGTGAGATCCAATCCAAATGTTCAAAACTGAGGTGAGGTGGGTTTGCCAACCTCCTCACTTCATCGGGGTTTACCTGGGAAGAATTTACGATGTTCATTGATTGCTCAGCTGGTAAAGACGATATCTCCTGCTACCATAGTCAATAATGGCTTTAGTTGATGCAATTCGTGTGGTCGCAACTGGGCGGGGTCGGTCTCCAACACAATCAGATCAGCATTGGCGCCAGGTTCCAGACTGACACCGACCTGCCGGAATGAGCGCAGGGCATCGGTCATGCTTACACGTTGATGTGGGTACCATCCCTGGCTGCCAGGCGCGCCGTCTGAACGTTGGCGGGTGACAGCTGCAAAAATTCCTGCCAGCGGATCTGGATTTTCGACTGGTGCATCAGAACCGAACCATACATGCAGATCGTGGTTGAACATTTCATTGTAAGCATAGGCGAACTCGCATCGTTTTCCCCAATGCTGATCGGCAGTAAACATATCCGAAGTGGCGTGAACGGGTTGTACAGATGCAATCACATCCAAATTTTTCATTCTTTTCAAGTCGTCCGGCTGAATGAGT
The DNA here is from genome assembly GCA_964570745.1 of uncultured Anaerolineaceae bacterium. Classification (GTDB taxonomy): domain Bacteria; phylum Chloroflexota; class Anaerolineae; order Anaerolineales; family Anaerolineaceae; genus Mesolinea. The sequence continues at coordinate 14,298 of CAZMZQ010000024.1, read as the reverse complement.
TGGATGTGTTCGATGCGATGAGGCAATCGGGGCAGATTATTTTCGGTTTCATGTTTACGAATAAGTTTGATGCCTTCCAGAGTTTCTTTTACAGCCCGATCACCAATGGCATGAACGGAAATAGCCCAATTGTCACTGGCTGCCCTGATGCCGGCTTCGGCAATCTGGTCTGCGTTAAGCAGCAGCATTCCGCAGCTCTGGCTGCCTTCATAAGGCGCGAGCATCGCTGCGCTTTGAGGTCCCAAGGCACCATCAGCGAACAATTTCACCCAGCCAGGCTGCAAAAAAGGAGCTTTCTCAAGGTTTTGTCGCCACCGAGCTGAAAGCACTTCTTCCAGATCTTCAGAAGGGAGGTTCTTTTTCACCCTCAAACGCAGCAAGTCTTTGTCAACCAAGGAAAGGAGGGCTTCTGCGGATTCAAAACGGTCAAAATCGTGTACAGCAGTGATACCCAGGCTGTGTAGATACAATTGAGCATGCTGGATTTGGAGGGCTACTGCTTCTGTGCCTGGCTCCGGTATGCAGCGAGCAACCAGGGTTATTGCGTTTTCTAACAAGATTCCAGTTAGCTCCCCGTTTTGGTCGCGCAGAATCACGCCTCCCTGCGGGTTTGTATTGGAGTTGTCAATTCCGGCGATTCTTAGTGCCATGCTGTTTGCCCAGGCTGCATGAAGCGACTTGGCATGCAGGAGAATCGGGTGCTGTTTGCTGATCGCATCCAATTGGGCGACGGTTCCATAATTGGGTGGTTCCCATATATTCTGGTCCCAGCCATAACCGATGATCCAATCCCCTGGTGGGGTGATGGTAGCTCTGCGCTCAACCCGTTTCAAGCATTCTTCCAGGCTGTCGGTTTCACAGTCGACAGCGTTGAGTCGGTCGGCAAGATATTGCAAATGGAGATGGTGATCACAAAATGCCGGTAAAATAACTTTCCCATCCAGGTCAATGCTCTCATGATCAGCCGGAAGCAAATTGGAAAAAGTATTTAACTCACCGACATACTTTATCGTTCCAGCAGATACAAACATCGCATCAGCAGGTTCAGAAGCAATGCCTGGGATCGAGGCGTTATAAAGAAGGATATCTTTACTCATTGAAGCCAAGCGAATCAAGAATTGCGTTAAGTTCCTCGTCAGAATAAAAAGCGATGCTGATTGTCCCTCCCCGTGCACTCTTGGTGAGGTTTACCTTGGTGTGAAAGAACTGCCTGAGGCGGTTTTCGAGGTCTTCGATTTCAGCCGGGCGAGGTTGTTTTGCTGTTGGACGGGAGATTTTGCCAGAAAGTTTGTTAACCAATGCTTCGGTTTGCCTGACATTCAGGTTTAGCGAGACTACACTGTCTAATGCGGCCTCAATAGCCTTGTTGCCGGAAAGTCCCAACAACGCCCGGGCATGACCTTCGCTGATTTCGCCATTTGACAAGGCTTCCTGCGCAAGTTCGGGCAGGTTAAGCAAGCGCAAACTGTTGGTGACGGAAACACGGCTTTTACCAACCTGGCGGGCTATATCGTCATGGGTGAGAGAAAAACCATCCAAAAGATTTTGGTACGCTCGGGCACGCTCAAGTGGGTTAAGATCTTCCCGCTGGACGTTTTCAATGATCGCAAACTCGAGTTGTTCCTGCTCGCTGGCAGTGCGAATAATCGCAGGCACTTCTACCATTCCAGCCAACTTTGCGGCTCGCAGGCGGCGTTCACCGGCAATAAGGAAGTAGCGATCATTTTGATCCCCGGGGATCAGGATAAGAGGTTGAATAATGCCATGCTGGCGAATTGAAGCAGCGAGATCTTCGAGCTGCTCCGGGTCAAAGCTCTTGCGGGGCTGCTGAGGATTTGGGTCAATTTTCTCAACCGCAACAGGGGTCACCTTGTCGCTGACAGTCGGGAGAGCGTCTTCCTGCCATCCCGGGATCAAGGCGTCTAATCCACGTCCTAAACCACTTTTCTTTGCCATAGTTACTCCTGCACCAGGTCGAATTTGACCCCATCACTGTTCATTAATTCTTGCGCTAATTGTTTATAAGCTTCAGCACCGGGGGATGCCGGAGCATACAAGGAAATCGGCATGCCAAAAGAAGGTGCCTCAGCCAGGCGAATATTGCGCGGGATATAAGTCTGGAAGACTTTTTGCGGAAAAAACTTTCGCACCTCTGTCATGACATCAGCAGACAGATTCGTACGGCTATCATACATAGTCACCAAAACTCCGCGGATATTCAACTCGGGAAAGAGGTTGCCCTGGATACGATTTAAGGTTTTGGTAAGCTGCCCAAGGCCTTCCAGGGCTAGGTATTCAGATTGGACAGGTATGATAATGCCATCTATCGCGGCAATGAGACCATTCAGGGTCAACAACCCCAAAGACGGCGGACAATCCACCAGGATATAGTCGTAACTTTCAGCAAGCCCTTTCAATCCATTGCGCAGCCTGCGTTCGCGTTCATCCAAATCGATCAGTTCAATTTCTGCTCCTGCCAGGTTTGGAGAGGAAGGGATCAGGCTCATTTTAAAAGCCTGGTTGCGCAAAACCACTTCGCTGGCTTGTTTATGTCCAATCAGGACTTCATAGGTCCCCGAATCGATGTTGTTGTGTTCAACCCCCAAACACGAAGTGGCGTTTGCCTGTGGGTCAAGATCAACCAGGAGCACTTTCTGACCAAAATAACCCAGATATGCTCCCAGGTTAATGGCAGTTGTGGTTTTACCTACTCCACCTTTTTGGTTAACGATTGTATAAATTTTTCCCATGTATTATTTATTTTGCATCCTGGCATGTTCAATTTCATCGCTGGTTGGAATGCTGTCAAGGTAATAACGAGTTACCGAGTTTGCCGACAGCTCAACGGCGAACCGGGCTGCATCCCAGGGGTCATCAGTCACTTTCAGCCTGTGAAAAAAACTAGCCGCAAAAATATCACCAGCCCCGGTGTCTTCGATCAGGTTCCTGCTCGGTGCAGGGAAATGACGCACTTCCTGCTTCCAGTATACCCTTGCTCCATTGAAATTTTCGGTTATAACCAGCAGTTTGCACAAACTGGCGAACTCTGCGACAAGATCTTCATCTTTCTGAAGGTCTTCCAACGACAGCACCACGGCATCTGCTTTTGGCAAAAAATCTGCTTTTTCAGACCAATCTTGAAAACTTACCAGCCCATTTTCATCGATCTTTCGCAAACAGCCCTGAGGTGTCAGGCATAAAAGGCTTTGCGAAAATGCATGAAACAAGTTGGGTTCAATCTCGTTTGCTACCGGACCAATATGCACAATAGCTGAATTTCGCCACTGCTCAGGCACATCTTCAATAGATAGAGAATTGGCACGTTCGTAACAATACTGAACTCTGCCTTCCGAGGTGGAAATATTTCGAAAGGTTGTTGTCTTCGCGGAAGGAACGTTAACCAGATTGAGCCCGGAAAGGCTCGCAAACTGCAGATCATCGGCATGACTGGTGACAACACCAACTTCGTGACCAAGTCGCTGTGCAGTCAATCCGGAAAAACTGACAGTGCCACCGAGTTTGCTTGAGCCATCCTGTTGTAAATCCGAAGTTATATGACCGATCATCAGGTAATCGATCGGTTTTAAGGTAGTAAAACGGCTCATATTGTGGTTATTGTACCTTTCTAAGAAGAAAAATTATAGCATGGAACGAGGTCATTTAATGATTCTATGCGAGCTCCTTGACAACGGACGAAACCAGGGCTCAATCTTTAATTAAGGGTTGTTGACAATAAAATGACAAGGGGAAGAAATCAGGTACGATTAATCAGATAGAGGAATAATGCACGACGACAAGATTACTTATCGTAAAGCTCTGGAAGATTTCCACCGTTTCAGGTCAAAAGCGGCGATGAACCGCTTTTGGGCAGGTATTCGTGGTGAGTCGCTTGATTTGTTACCTTATAGTGAAGTATCTTCCAAACTACGGGCTGTCAACCGAACCGACCTCGGTCTCAAAGAAGTACCTTTGAAAAACATCATAGGCAGTGTTAACCGTACTGATGATTTTGATCGCAATTTCCGTCCGCTCAGTGATGAGGACAGCAGGCGTTGGGCAAATGTTAAAACAGCTATGATAAGCCCGTTCTCCCGTGGTGTTCCACCGGTTTCCTTATACAAAATTGGCGATGCTTATTTTGTTTTGGACGGGAATCATCGCGTTTCAATAGCAAAAGAGATGGGGATGGAGACGATTGAGGCATATGTGACAGAAGTAAAAAGTAAGGTGGGACTTTCCAGCTCATTCACCCTGGAAGAATTGGTTGAAAAAGCTGCATTAGCTGATTTTTTGGAAGAAACACATGTCGATCAAATCCTGCCGGGAATAGATCTAAGCTTGAAACATATTGACAATTACCCGCTTTTACGAGAGCATATAAACGTCCACCAATATTACATGGGAATCGATCAGAATCGGGAGATAAGCTACGCCGAAGCTGTAGTTGATTGGTATGACAAGATCTATACTCCGATAGTTAATGAGATAGAAAAGTCTGGTTTGTATGACGAATATCCCCAACTGACCCTAACAGATCTATACCTTTTGGTGCTGGATAAACAGCACAATCTGAAGGAATCAATGGGGATGGATTTCAAAACAGAAAACGTGATTGAATTTGTAGCCGAACAGGAAGGGCACCAAACAATAACCAGTGACTCAGGGGCAAACGAACAGCTCACTAAAATTGCTTTGGGTGAGGAAGAACATACAGACGATACACTATTTCGAGACATTATGGTAGCAATCAGTGATCTTGACACCGAAAGTGTTGCCGTGCATCAAGCCATATTGATGAATCGATCGAGGAATGGCAGTATTCTTGGGGTTCACGTCTTGCCTGAGAAACAGGTGTCGAATGACTATGTAGATTCTATGGAATCGAGTTTTTATGATCAGTTGAATCAACAACAAATGAAAGGGAAATTTATCTCTGTTACCGGTGAGACCAACCGAAAGTTACGTGAATTGAGTCTGTTAAGTGATTTGATGGTACTGCGATTGCGTTTTCCGCCAGGTGGATCGGTAATTGAAAGGGTTTCATCCGGGATTATTAGCATCTTACAGCGGGGAAGGCGGCCGGTGTTGTTTGTAAAAGATGATGCCAGGAGCGTGAGTCGAATCCTCTTGCTTTATGATGAACAAGAAAAGAGCAAAGAAGCATTTTTCATCGCTGCATATTATGCTGCCAGATATCAATGCAGTCTCTTGTTAATAAACATCGAAAAATCGGCGGGCAGCAACCAGGAAAACCTGCAATTTGCCCGTGACTACCTTTCTGAGGTTAATGTTGAAGCAACAATCATTCATATTAGTGAGGACGATGTTATCGAAAAACTCCCGGAATGGATCCAGGAGTTTGAAATATCAACGGTGATGATGAGAGGTTATGAGTCTTCTGGATTAATCGGCAGGCTGTTTGCTTCTCATGTTGACAGAGTGTTGGAGGCGGTCAGTATTCCTGTCTTGATTTGCCAGTAAGCTATTTTCGCTTCAGCACCAGGACTGTGTAGTCGTCTTCCAAGGCTTCATTCCCTTTATAGCTGTCCATATCTTGTATCACCAAAGCAATTTGCCCCTGGGCAGATAAATTGGATGCTCTTTGAAGAGTATGCCGCAATCGCTCACTTCCATATTCTATATCGTTTTGATCATGAGTCTCTGTTATACCATCGGTATATAGGAAGACTGAATCACCAGGTTCGAGAGCCACTTCTTCAACGGGAAGTTTTATCGGTTGAGTTATCCCCAGAGCGATGCCTCCGCGATTGAGGATGTGCGCTTCGGCATTTTTTGACTTAATGAGTATAGGTGGAGGATGACCGGCTGCACTGTAGGTAAGGTGACCGGTTTTAACATCGAGGGTCATATAAACCAGGGTGACGAAAAAAGACTGTGTGGAATCGAGCTGGAGGAGTTCATTGACACGCTGCAGCGTCTCAGCAGGCGTGTTGAAATCACAGGCTATAGCCCGAATCAAGGTTCGTGCGACAGTCATATAAAGCGAGGCTGGCAAACCTTTATCCGAAACATCAGCAACTACCAACGCTATTTTTCCAGAATTGAGTTCGAACACATCGTAGAAATCCCCCCCAACCTGTCTGGCTGTGTGCCAAACATATGCCAGATCATAACCTGGAATCTGGGGGAGTTTGGAAGGTAAAAAGGTCTTTTGGATGCGCCGGGCGAGCTGCAATTCTTGTTCTGTCCGTTGGCTCAATTCATCAGCGCGTTTGTGTAACTCCTTATCAACCGCAGATGAAAGGTAATCAGCAAATGTGGAACAAATATTGCGTGAATCTATTCCATAACGACCATGTGAATTGGTGTGCAGCGTTAGAACACCGTAGGATCTGCCTCCGCTGGAAATTGGGGCTGCCACGGCAGAATAGTCGTCCCCCATGCCAAGAATGCCCGAGATTATATCTGAACCGGTGTTATCCTGCCGGTCAATCGCTTCATTCTTGAAATTGCCAGGATGGAACCAGTTGCTTCTGTCAGCAATGGTTGATGGCGCAATATTTGGTAACTTGTCGGAATGCCAGCTTGTCTTGAGTGTTAGCCCGTCATCACCCGGTATTAACAGCCATATCCCGACAAAATCAACAGGTAGCAGACTCGAGATTTTAATTGGTACCGCTTCAAAAAACTCATTTAATGAAGTATCTTTGGTGAGCATCTCGGCAGTCTCACGGTAGCTTTCTGCAAGTTTTTGCCGCCATTCCTGCGCTTTAAATAATTGAGCATTGCGGATTGCCACCGATAGTGTGATTGAAAGAGACTCAAGCAAGTTTATATCCTGTTCTTTAAAGGCACTGGTTTGGTCACTTTGGATATCAAGTACACCTAAAAGATCACCATGAAATAACAGGGGTAAGCAAAGTTCTGATCCGGATGAGGTACCAGTCTGTGCTTCCGGCTGATGCCAGGGATTACTTGACAAGTCATTTGACAATTGATATCGTCCAGATTTTGCGGCAAGTGGAATTAATCCACGGTTGGCGTTGAAATCGTAAGTGACCTGGTTTTTTGCATAAAAAGCTGCCCGATGACCGCTGCCAGAGACGTAAACCAATTTTTGGGGTACATAATCATACAAAAAAAGGTGCACCGATGGGTAATCCAGGGTTTTCTGAATCAGGTCGGTTACTTTGCCCATCAATTCCTCTAAATCCACGATGCTACTTATGGAACGGTTGATTTCAGCGGTTAATTGGAGGGCTTCTACGGGGAGTACATCGTCCTTGCAGCCCACATTACCCTTTTCTGAGAGAACTCCTGAGCTGAGATTTTTTTTCAGGGTGAGTTGGTTGGTGTTGTCTGGTAAGACTTCATAATGAACATAATCCATCAATTGGTGGACCAGGAAAACCCCCAACCCTCTTTCCTGCCTGACTTTGATATCGCTTTTCAAGTCGGGAGCAGGTATATCATTTGGATTAAATGGCTGCCCCTGATCCAATAATATGATTGTCATGCCGTTTTGATCGGTTGCCAGTGATAGTGCCATATTCCCCTGTTGCCCGGGGAGGTAAGCGTGGTCAATGATGTTTGAGCAAGCCTCATCGACGGCTAACTCGATATCGTAGACCCGCTTTTCGTCAAAACCGATCCGTTCTGCAAAATCCCGGACCAGGATTGAGATCGGACTCAGGCTTGAATAATCTGCAGGAAATGTGGCTGAGAACATTGAGCCCTCCTCTGAGATAATGCCGGCATTATATCATGTCTATCGGGTAAAATAAGGCTATGAGCGACCGACGTAAAACTCTGAGAGTGAATGACCTTCCACAAAGCGACCGACCCCGGGAACGGATGGTTAATGAAGGTGTCCAGGCACTCACAAATGGAGAATTGTTGGCACTTTTGCTGAACAATGGCACAACCGAGATGAGCGCAATTGATCTTGGCAATTTTATCCTAAACGAGTTGGGCGGCTTCTCGGGTATTCATCGGGAAGACATTTCCCGACTGCTCGAAATAAAAGGTGTCGGGATGGCAAAGGCTACCCGAATCAAAGCGGCTGTTGAGGTCGGGCAGCGTCTGGCTAATGAACGCCTTGAAGCAGGTTTCCTGATCAAGACTCCTGAAGATATTGTCTCACTGGTTGGACATGAGATGGGAGGATTACAGCAGGAAGAGCTCTGGGTCTTGCTGTTAAACTCGCGTAATAAATACCTGGGTAGGAATCAGCTCTACAAGGGTTCCCAGGACGCTACTACCGTGCGTGTAGGTGAAATTTTCAAAGAAGCGGTTCGCAAAAATGTATATGCAATCGCGTTAGTACACAATCACCCTTCAGGCAACCCCAGCGAAAGCCCCGAAGATGTGAATATGACCAAAGCGGTTATCCAGGCGGGGGCGATTCTGGATATTCGCCTGATCGACCATGTGATCATTGCTGCCAATTCTCACACTTCAATAAGGCGAAACCATCCGGAACTCTGGGCATAGATCGTTTGTCTCTGACTTCTAATATGAAAGATTGCTCGAATTGATCTTTAGCTGGATTGCTCAAGTGGTTTTTTACAATTTGGACAAATTTGTTCTTTTTTGTAAACAACGAAACCACAGTTAGTGCAGGTTGTTGGATGGATATCTCCAAGGGGAGCGCCACAAGCGATGCAGCGACCAGCGCCAAATTCGTTTGCGGTAAGGCAATAAGGACAGACGGTTCGGCTCATACGCATTGAGAGCGATTGACCGGCCTTATACTGGCGGGCGGTTTGGTCGATCACCTCCCAAATCTTTTCTTCGAGGTTGATTGATTCCACATCCTGGGCAATATCGTCCAGCCGACTGATCAAGGAAAAGGGATTCCGCAGTGCAGTGAGCGCCGTCATACCCAGGCTTGCTGCCAAACCAAACCAGTTTTGCTTTCCAAGAGTGATACTGATTCCATCAGTCACTCTGGAAATATTTGCGGTCATTGTGGTATGACCCCCTGAACTGCGGCCGGTTCTGGTCGCAATTTGAACTGCCAGGTTTTCCTGGTCGCCTATTCGCTGCACTATGTAGTTGCCACGGTGAAAAGCAGCTGCTAACTGGTTGGCGATCGTATTGGGGTCGAGGTTTCCGTGATAGACTCGTGTGTTCATATTTCTCTGCTCAATGGTTTAGATTATAATCGGAATGTCTGTGAGGATTAATGATGAAACTGAAAACTAAGGAATTTGTCCGGTTTTTACTTGGAGCTTCTGTTTTAATTGGATTGCTCTTTCTGAGCTTGGCGCCTTCCTGGAATCGTTCCGTCTGGGCACAATTCCCCACCGTTTCCATCCCTACCGTAACCGGTTCTCCAAGAGGCTTATATGTTCGTGCAGTCGGAGATCCCGAAAACCCGCTTAATGTACGTGCTTACCCAACCTCAACTTCCACGAGAGTTGGTGTTTTTCTCGTTGGTCAGGAAGCTAAAGCCTATGGGTATTATGGCGATTATGTCATGATTGATTATGCGGGTGCCCCGGATAACAGAGGCTGGATCGTATTAAACCGTGTTGAGGTATTTGGCGGTTCACTGCCGATGTTACAACCACCACCTACTGAAACGCCATCAATAACCATGACTATCGACCCGACACTCGCAGCCCAATTTATTATCACTGCAATGCCCAGCCGTTTACCAACCTTTACCGAACCACCGATGCTGCAGATCCCCACTTACCCGAACGTCACAGGTGGCACCGCTACCGGTGGTATTCCAATTGGATATGTAATCATAACCCTGGCTGGGCTTGGGCTTTTTCTCACACTAATTGCCATCCTGAGACGAGGATAAGCCTTATCCCTTTTTGGGAGTTGAATATTTCGTAATGCGGATAACGCTTTTTACGAAAGTTAGTGTGTCTTCCAATTCGGAGAGCTGGCTTTCCATTGCTCGATAACCTTCTTCAAATAATACGGTTGGCTCCACTATTTGAAGCGGTGAATAATGACCGACAATTGGTCTGACAACGACATCCGGTTTGGAAACCTCGATGTTCAACTCTGTGAGCCGATCTGAACCGAGTTCGACTCCAGCGTTCATGTTCTTCAATGACTCGGCGATCCTGTTCCTGGATAATCGGTCAAGAATTATAGGTGGAATCTGATCGGACATGGAGTCACCGATCTCTTCAGGAGAAAAACCTTCAGGCTTGGTGTGTAGTGTTACGGCAACAACCGGGACTGACGGGTTCAACGCTCTTGCAGATTCAATTGGAACCGGGTCTAAAACGCCCCCATCAACAAGAACTTCTTCCCCCCTTGTCGGGAAAACACCAGGTATAGCGATGGTTGCCAAAACGGCATCCATGACGTCACCTTCATCGATAATAACTTCTTTGCCAGTTTTCAGGCTTACTGCCGTTACACAAAATTTAATCGGCAAGGTTTCAATGATTTTTCCTTCGATAAATTTTCTTAGGGTGTTTTCGATTCCTGCCGTGCCTAAAAGTGATGCTGAATCTGAAGGAGACCTTCGAAAACTCGGACTCTTCATAAATTCGGTGACTACTTCAAGGATCTCTCTGGGGGGCACTTTTGCAGCGAGTGTTGCACCAAACATACCCCCTGCACTGGTTCCTGCTATTCCAGTGATGTCATAATTATGCTTGAGGAGACAGTCAACAACCCCAAGATGCGCAATACCTTTTACCCCTCCGCCGCCTAATGCAAGTACGATTTTTTCTGACATTTTCTTACCTTTCCTATTTAAAAAAATTCTACCATGCTCAGGCAATTTAAGATCGCAGATAGACTCTGGTGAATCTTCAGGGAAAAAATCGCCAGGCACGCCGTTCAGATACGTTTTTCCGAATCCATTATAATAACTGGGGGAACAGAGAAATGGAAAACCTTTGCGTGCAAAAACCAAATAATTCAGAAACTAATGGACACTGGTATGCTTTAAGGTGCAAATCAAACATGGAATTTGTTGTGGACAACCAGCTGGAGACCAGGAATGTTACGAGGTATTTACCTGTATATTCGGTTAATCCAGTCAATTCTCGCTCACGACGGATTAGACCATATTTTCCAGGCTACCTTTTTTTGCACGGTCATCCTGATGATTTTTATGCACAACGTGTATTTTTAATGCGAGGTGTGATCGGTTTAATTAGTTTTGACGATATCCCTGCCACTATTCAACCCAACCTTATTGAAGCGGTGCGCCGCCAGACCAGTCGACTAAGCCAGGAACAAAAGTGTGAACATTCCGCCTTTGAACCTGGAGATGTGGTGCTTATTGAAGACAATACAATTGGACAGATTGAAGGTATCTTCGAAAAATGTATCAATAGCCAGGAACGTGTTTCTGTTCTGCTAAAAATGATGCAGGGCAGAATGATGCGCATGGAGGTGCCGGCAGAAAGGGTCCGGCGGAAACCAAAATAAACAGCTGAACACCGCGGCAAATGGGTTTTCAGATCAGCTTTTGCCTTTCCGAGATGGATATCATGTCGGAAGGGCGGAGGCGCGCCAGTTGTCAGTCAAATCCGATGATAAAAAGATTTTTGCCTAAAAATTTCAATCCTTTACTTACCTTTACTCTTATCACAGTTGTGATGATTATGCTGAGTGGTTGTGGGATTGTTCAGAAATACCCAGTTACAATCACATCAACTCCAATAATTACACCTGGCTTGACAGAGGAGAATCTCGACCAGGAACCATTTCAAATCACCCCTGCTGATCAATTGACCCGAACTCTTGTTCCAAAAAAAACTGAAAAAGAAGAAGATCTTCCTGGTGTTTGTGGCAGGAAAGATGCGATGACATTGCTTCTGTTGGGTATTGATGAAAACTCTCAGGCAGATGCCATACGTCTTATCCGGATCGATTTCGGCAGGCAGGAAGTCAACCTGGTGGCGATTCCTCGGGATTTTTATATCCATACAGTTGGGTTTGAAGATTATGGGATCGAATATAGCAGAATCAATGCTACCTTTGGCTTTGGACAACTTTATCTAGGTAAAGGGAAGGGCGCAAAGGCACTGGCAGAAAATATCGCCTTCAACTTTGGCATTCAACCGACCGAACAATATGTGCTCCATTTTCAGCAAATCTCGGATTATATTGATGCGATAGGAGGAATCAGCGTCTATTTAGACAAACCTGCATCTGATGGCATCAGTACGTTCCCATCAGGGCTAAACCAAATGGATGGCGATCGGGCTGTAATATTTATGCGCATGAGGCAGTCAGACAGCGATTTTGAACGCATTCGCCGCCAGACAATAATCCTTGATGCCCTGTTGGATAAGGTGCAAAATGGGTTAAGTGCTGGTCAGGTTAGCAGATTGATCGCTGCTATGTTTGGCTCAGAATCCAGTCAATCCAGTTTGAACCTGAAGGAAATGAACGATCTCTATTGTTTTGCGAAACAAGTGGAAAAGGATAATATTCATGTCCACGAAATACCTTCAGACATGTATCACGTTTTCATCACCAGTAGTGGGGGATGGGTGTTGATGCCTCACGAGGAAGTGTCGGGATTTTTACTGGAATCGCTTAATCTGAACGGTGACTCCTGACACCTTTGCACTGTGCAAAAATCAATCTTTGGCAGGCAGTGTACAATAATCCTTAAAAAACAGACCTTTACGGCTGTGGAGTTTGAAAGAAAATTATGAACGATACACAACCTATTTATATTGGAAATGGAGAACCCCCAAAACGACAAAAACGTAAACGCACAAGCGGTTGGAGGGTTTTTGGTTATTTCGTGTTGGGTTTGTTGCTTATTTTTGTTTTGCTTTACTTCTTTTGGCTTCGTCCCGCTATAAAAGAGCCTATTTCCGCACCTTTGGCGTTGCCAACCATGGCAGTTGGTCCCGATGCTGACGAAACAATCAGTCCACCCAGCAACCTTGATGTTTTGCCGTTGTTCCCACAGCCCGAGCTCGAGCAAGGAACAAAAGCTGTCTGTGGCAACGAAGCCAGCTGGAACATACTACTGATTGGCATTGATTACAGCGATCCGGCATACACTTATGGCCTCGCTGATGTAATCAGGGTAGCGCGTGTAGATTTTGTTGATATGAATATCAACATGATAGCTTTACCTCGTGATCTGCTGGTTGAAGCTCCTGCAGGTCGTTTTACCGAAGAAAATCCGATGAAAATCAACCAGGCTTACCTTTTTGGTACGCCAGGATGGGGAGGTTATCTGGGTGAAGGCATCGGGGCGAATTCTCTTGCAGAGGTGATTCGTTATAACTTTGGAGTCACACCGCATCATTATGCTGTTGTCAATTTTGATACTGTTATCAATTTCATCGATGCAATCGGTGGGGTGGAAGTTAATCTTCCCCAGGAAGTCTACGATGAGGGGTTGGGTTATTTCCCTGCTGGAGTGCAGACGCTGTACGGTAAACGTGCCCTCGATTTAATGCGCATCCGTGCACTTTATTCAGATAGTTTCAGAGTAGGCAACCAGACCCTGGTGATGAAGGCAATTCTCAACAAACTGATGCAGCCAGCAACTCTGGTGAAAGTTCCGTCACTTTTGGACGAATTTAAAGATGCCTTTTTGACAGATTTATCCGTCGAACAAATAGGTAGCCTTGGCATGTGTTTCTTGCGCAACTTTGAGATTGAGAATCTCAAATCAGCACAGATTCCCAATGATTTGCTGGCGGTCGATTATGCATATATCCCTTCGCTGGGCAGCACGTCGTATACCTACCGCTGGGACCAGCGCACAGTGGATTGGATTCACCAGAACTTATTAATTCAATAGCAGATGAAAGCCGAATCCAAAACAATTAAACAAACTACAACGGACGAAGACTGGGACCTGATCATCACACCACGTAAAAAATGGTGGGATTTGCAGCTGCGAGATGTCTGGCAATACCGCGACCTGATCGCTCTCTTCGTCCGGCGCGACTTTGTCTCACGTTATAAACAGACCATACTCGGACCACTGTGGTTCATTATTCAACCGCTGTTGACTTCGTTTGTTTTCACTGTGATCTTCGGCAATATTGCCCAATTGCCTACCGATGGGCTCCCTCAGATGTTGTTTTATATGTCTGGCAACATTCTTTGGAACTATTTCTCCACATGTCTGACCAGCACCTCCACCACTTTTACAGCTAATGCCCACCTGTTTGGAAAGGTTTACTTTCCACGGCTGGTAATGCCAATTTCGGTTGTTATTTCAAATCTGATCACCTTTGGAATGCAGTTTGCCTTTTTCTTGATATATTCACTCTATTTTTTCCTGCGAGGTTCCACAGTCGTTCTAACCAACTGGGCGTTTGCTTTGCCCTTGCTGCTCTTGCTCATGGCGGGACTTGGGCTTGGATTTGG
>CAZMZQ010000023.1:7755-16641 GCA_964570745.1 uncultured Anaerolineaceae bacterium | reverse complement strand
CAGGCATACATGGTTTCAGCAGCATGAACCACGCCTGGCAGATTGCCGGCAAAATCGACCACCTGGTCAGGCGGGATCACGCCAGCGATGTTGCTGCCGCAATGACAAACGTAGACACCGATGCGTGGTTCATCCTCAGGCATCGCACCTACATATTTTGGTTTATTGGCTTCTTCACTCATTTAGGTTCCGCTGCTTTTATTGGGATTTCCATAGATTCAATGACGAGCTTCTTGCGTGTACGCTGAGCGGTTTGATCAGGGGTTGTCACCTTAAGCGCTTCCTTGGGGCACCAAATGACGCACTGAGGACCATCAGGCTCGTCTTTACAAAGATTACATATCTCGGCGAGTGTTGTTGCGGGGTTGATTGATATAGCACCAAAGTCACAAGCTTCAATACACCAGGCGCAGCCATCACACTTAGTGGGGCTGACTTCAATGATCCCTGTGAGAGGGTCTTGGGTAAGAGCATCGCGCGGACAGACGATTACACAAGGGGCGTTTTCGCAGGTTCTACACGCGATCGCAGTGATGAGAACTTCGTCGACTCGAACAGTACGGATGCGGCTGCGGTAGCTGTTATATTCACCCGTTTTTGTGTAGGAGCACATATACTCACAAAGCTGACAACCCACACACAGATTGGGGTCACATTCGATATAAGCGTATTTTGAAGTACTGGTTGTTGCCATAGTTCTCCTTTTTAGACTCCAACTTCTTCTGCGACATCGGGCATACCTAATTTGATTAAGAATTCTTTTGGAATCAGTCCTTCTTCAGTCCAGTTTTTGGCTTTGTAATAAAGCTGTTTCATATATTCGAGTTCTTCGTCGGTGACGAATACACCGGCACCTGGTCCCTTAGTCATGGGATCGTGTTTCCAGCGCCAAGGGAGTTCGTCGTCCTCTTGTTTCCAACCTTCACGGATATTGAACGCTTTTTTGATGTTCGTAGCGCGAATGCCGATCAGATCGACTTCATCGTAATCAAAGTCCCAGCCGGTGGTTGCGTTAATCAGTTTCGCGATTGCAGGCCAGGCACCTGCCCGGTCAGCTTTCCCGGTGAAACTACGCCGGATGAACTTGCAGAGAGGTAAGGAATCATATACTGCTGCATATTCTTCAGAATCGGCAGCCACTTTTCCACGGGTTTCATCAACCGTCAGGCGGTTAGTTTCACCTTTGAGATCGGGGTCGTAAGCAGCAGAGCGGTTGTGACAGCCACCGCGCGTTCCGGTAGCAAGCCCAACTGAAAAAGTTTTTAGGGAGCGTGCATCATAACCAGCTGGTTCCAGCCCCTTCACGTGCATTGCCCATTTGTACGTTTCAGCATTACGCTCTCTATCGATTGTTTCGGAGGCGATGCGGACGCCCTCAGCAAAGAGGCTGCCAATCCCTTCTTTGTCGCGAATCATTTCTGCTAATTTAACCGCTGAGTCGCCATCACCAAATTTGAGACGGAAACCTTCGGGATGAGAATCACAGGCGAAATCTTTGTCGGTTAAAACACCTTTTTCGTAACATTCCATGGCGTAACCGATCACCACTCCCATGCTGACAGTGTCCATGCCATCCTGGTCAGCAATCGTAATCAGCTTAATAGCGGCACGCATATCATTAACGCCCAGATTGGAACTGTTGGCGAAGAGGCTTTCATATTCGATACCAGTCATCGCTCCAGCAAATGGGCCAGTCTTGACGATAGACATTTGCTCACAGGCAATCGGACATTGGGCACAGGCAACCACTTTTACTTTGTGGTGTTTGTCCAGGTATTCCCCACTAACCATTTCGGCATCTTCATAGACACCCTCCTGGAAGTTGCGGGTAGGCAAAACGCCAGACTTGTTTTGGGCAAGCATCCCGGTGGCTGTGCCAAAAATCCGGTATTTTTCTGTGTCTTTGCCTTGAGCTGATTTCGAGATATCAAAAGAGAGTTGGTTCAATGCTGCAGGATCAAAAACTTTGACGCCCTTTGACCCGCGGACCGAGACAGCCTTGAGTTTCTTGTGGCCCCAGAGCATTCCGTGACCGGTGCGACCAAGCTGGCGACCATCGTTGGTGACATTAGCATAACGTACCAGGTTCTCACCACATGGACCAATTGTGCAAGAGCGAATCTGGTCATCACCGAGTTTCTCTCGAATAGCTTCTTCGGTGTCGAAAGTGCCCTTACCAAGCAGGTAGGTGGCATCGTTGAATTGAATCCGATCATCGTCAACGAAAAGCTGAGTCCACTTTTCGCAGCTGTTGTGTAGCACCATGCCGTCCCAACCGGCGCGTTTTAGCGCGACTGAGAACCAGCTACCGGAGAGGCTATCGCCAATGACACCGGTGAGAGGAGATTTGGACGCCAGTCCGAATTTGCCGCCCACGGGAACCGGAGTTCCGGTAAAAATCCCGTTGGCAAAACAAATCGGATTGCCGTCATCCAATGGGTCACAACCAGGGATGATGTTTTCCCAGAGAAGTCGGGAAGCCATTGAGACGCCGCCGATGTAAATTTTGTACCAATCTTCGGGTTTGGTTTCAACCCAGTTCTTTTTAGTTTTTAGATCGATATGTAAAATTTTTCCACTGTATCCGTACATAATATACTCCTGTTTGGATATGGATTGGGGCGAGTAGAAATCGCAAAGAAAAAGTTACTGCTTCGCCAATTAAAATCACGACTATAAAACGTAATCATTTGCAAGAAAAAGTATAACCTAAGTTTGAAAAAGGGGGAAAATCGAAGGGATGATAATTAGCCACTTGCTCAAGAAACTATGATTATTGAACGAATATTACTACTCATAAATTGAGTAGTTTGGGAGCTGCTGGGATTTCTGGAGAAAAAACTGATAAAAGTGAATAATGTTGGATTTACACGAGAGCAGGGTAAGTTTCCAATCCGGGCAAGGTGTGGGTTTGACGGATTGGTTGATGGCAAAGCGCTCACGTCCTGAATCCGCCCATATTTTTATCCTGAGTGATGGCAAAGTGCTCATTTATTAAACTCACCCGTACTTTTATTCTGGGCAAATTCCCAATCATTCTCATGATAGAAGATGACAATTTCATAATGGGTAAAGCTTGTCTTTCGATGAATTGCCACCAAACTTTTTACCGGAGTTTATAATATACAGAAGTATGGGAAAACCCCGAAGAATTGTAGAATTTAATCTCATCAGATCACTTTTATTGTTGATCTGGATTTTAATTTTTTGCATTTCTTGCAGCTCTGAAGAAATTAACAACACTAAGTCTTTGGAAAATTCTTTTTCAGAAGAACAACAATTAACAAAAACTGTGACTGCAACCATGATCAGCATTAAAATGGAAACCGTAGAAACCCCAGACCCGAGTGATATTGAGGTCACCAGGTCGCCTGCGGTGATACGGCGGGCTCAGGTTGCAGTTGAGATACTCCAAAAAAAAGCAAACGATTCAGAAAAAACATGTCAATATGGATGTAAAGCTCACCTTGAAGGCTGTGACATCAAAGGTAACATCTCCTATTCCACGAAAGAAAAAATTTATCACATGCCAGGACAGGAATACTATCTTCAGACCGTAATAACCCCTATGAGTGGTGAAAGATGGTTTTGCACAGAGGAAGAGGCAATCGCAAACGGATGGCGAAAGGCTTATAGATAAGCCTACATCCAGGAAGGTTGTCAGTGATAGTAAATAGGGTGGGCTTTAAGACCCACCCTTAATTGTTTACTATTATCTCGAGGTGCTTAATTTCAACATCTCGCCCTTTTGGTCAAAGGTCACACGGGCGAAGTGGTTATGTGAAATGGACTTAAATTCATATTGCTTCTTCAACGTAACAACATAGCGCTGGCTTTCCCTAAGCAGGTCATACTGGTCGCGATGTTCCTGAACTTTGGCTGGGTCAAGGGTGAAATTTGACAGCTGTGGGTTGATCGCTACGGTGGCGTCATCCAAACCAGGCAGATAATCTTTGATCACTGCCTTGATCTGCCCCAAAATTTCGCTGGGCATCTCGTCTGCGGCAACAACCAACTCTTCCGGTGAGTCGCTGATTGTTTTCAATTCCGGGCTGAGGGTCGGTCGGATGGCTGGCTTGGTGACATCTTTAACACTTTTAGCTGTCGCAAGGGGGTCACCATAAAGCACAAAGGAGAGAATGGTTTTTTGATCTTCACCGTCCAGATAGCCCTGATTTTCGGTCATATTTTTGGCTAATGCCAGCTTGGCTTGCATCAGGGAATAGCCAGCAGACTGCCCGTCAACAATGAATTTCCAAAAATGCCAGGCGAGTAAATCTGCTGCTATCAGAGGTTTGCTGACTGAGCCGTAAGCGATACAAGTGGAACCGACAAAAGCGCGGCTGCCACTGGCGAGGAAGTTGAGTGCAATCGATTCATTTACTTTCTTCTCCAGGATATTGGCTCCATAACAAGCCTCACTCAAAACTAACATTGGCGCAGAACTGGCAGGTGTGAAATTCTCTGGCAACAAAGCCACCGGATATTCCGCACCCTGCTCACGCCTGGCGAGGTCCTTTTGTCCATACCATTCAGGGCTTTCTTTGAGTCCATGCAGGTTGAAATAAGCATACTTCGGGTTGCTGGTTTGACCATTAAGCAAATTGCTGTTGGTGACAGGAGGGGAAGTCTTGATTCGTTCTGCCCGGTCGATAATCGAAAAGACAAAAGATGAAGGTGATTTCCATACTTCTGCAGTGCAGGAAAGATTATTCGATCTTTGTAAACGCGAAGAAAATCGTCCAATCGATAAGTTCAAGGTGTCAAGCCACTGGACAAACGGGTTACTTTCGTGCGATTTTTTGGTTTTGACTTTTACATCATATTCGTTGTTCAAAAAGCGCAGCTGCTCGAGCAAGTAGCCGGCATCATTCCCACGCTCATCAGGCAGGCGACCTACCGGCCATTTCTGGATGAAGTAGTTTTCATCAATGGTTGCATATGGATTATCGGAAGGCACATTCAGGTCACTGTCATCGGTGGGATTAGGCAGCAAATGGAACGGAACGATCTCATCCCCCCCAACTATCAGCAACGCACCTATCATTTCACCGCGCGCGGCAAGAACCTTATCGAGGTCGGTCAGAGCCAGCTTGAGCTTCCAGGCATCAGGCTTGCTGACAGGAGTCAGATTAAATTCCTGGGTGCTTTGGGGGTCATCCGGTACAAAAACACAACCGTTCCAGCCTGGCAAGCTGATGATCTTAAAAGCAAGGTCGCGCATCGCTTCAATAACAACCGAAGCTGTGTTTTCGCCATACTTTTGCTCCAAATTCTGGCGGGAAGTCATAATCACATAATTTGGGAAGCGACCATCTGTATGAATCAACTCTGACTTTTTGATTTTTGAGGCGATGGTGGCAAAATCAGCCTGAATTTCTTCGATTGCTTTCAGTGCAGCAACGGTTTCGGGATCCTGTGTGACGGGCTGGCCTTTTCCTGTTGGAAAATTATCCGGCTCGTTGACCGTTGATATTTCTGATTCAGGTTTCGGAGTTGCAATATCTTGCAAAAAGAATGAACTGGTTGGCACTTCAGAATAATCCACTGGGACTTGCCCCGAAACTTCGGAATCTTCTTCGAACATGAAGGGGTTTATCTGGTTTGCAAGCGTGGGTTCATCATCAAGTAAGTCTTTGGCGTATTTGCCATTGTTATCAATTTCTGGTGGGGGGGCTGACATAGCTTCGGTTTGAGAAAGCACATTCCAACCCAGTTCAGCTGCAATGGTTGAAGGTACAGGTAAATCCATGTAGACCTTAAGGTCTTCGGGCCAAAGCGGTTTGAAGCTGTGATTCGGACCCAACAGACGGTTCACAACTTGTCCACTGGCATCGTGGGCAGCACTCCAATGCAATTTTTCTACGCCGTGGGCGTCGTCGCCGTGCTGGAGGTCGGCAACCGCAGACATAACTTTGATCTGGACACAATTAGCCCAACGAGCTGCATAAATCCCACTGAGTGTTTGCAGAAGGGTGTAATTTCGGTTTTGGTTTACAACCTGCATGTGAAAAATTGCCGGCAGGGCAACCTTCGGGTTGTGAGCCAATGATTCCATCACCGATTTCTCAGCTGTGGTCAGATCACCGGCTTCATAGGCATTGCGTGCTGCTATTAACGCCGGCAGCCATTCAGAACGGATAGAAGCTGAAGAACTGGTGCGCTGCAAAAATGCTTTGCTCGCTGCAATATCGCTGTTGGATTGGTTGAGCAAATGATCCAACAGGTTAGTTGCTTCTGTAAATTCGGGATCAAAGCTTAATACTTTTTCCAGGTTGGTCACAGCCATCTCCGTGTCACCTAAATCCGCTAAAACCTGAGCATAAATAAAGTTAACCAGTAAATCTCCCGGATAGCTGGCTAACCAAATCAAGGCAGCCTGGCGGGCAAACTGGTATTCCCGACTGGTTAATGCGGTTTGAAGCAAGGTGAGGAATTTGCCTCTGCGGATAATTAAAACTTCTTCACTTTTTTGGGCGGAGTAGGGTCTCATTTTCGTTTTGGTGCCTCCTGGAGGTTGTTGACCAGGTTCAATGCCACGATCGCGGCTAACTGGCGACGTATGCTTTGGTCAGATGGTGATAGTTGAGCTGCCTGGCGCAGCATATATTCAGCATTGCGATAATCACGGCTTTCTTTGTAAGCTGCGGCTGCCTGTACGTAGGGACGAGGATCTTTTTCGATCATGTCAATAGCTTTGTGATAAACCTCGATGGCGTTGGTGACCTCACGGCGTTCCTGGTAGGTCTGTCCCATCTCGAGATAAGCCTCGATTTGGCTTGGGTCGAGCTGGATTGCCTGGTTCAAACGGGCAATTGCCTGGTCGAGGTGTCCTTTCAGCCGGGCAATTTTCCCAAGTGAAATCAAGGTTTCTGCGTTGCTCTCATCAATTGCGAGACTGTTTTGAAGGTTTGTTTGGGCTTTATCAAGCAAATTAGCCTCAATCTGGTAATTCGCAAGCTGGTTGAGCACGACGGTGTTATCGGGATGGGTATCCGCGAGGATCTGGGTTGCTTTTATAGCGTATCCCGGTTTGTTTTGGGCTTCAATTTCGATCGCAAGAAGGTCAAACGGGATCGTGTCACTCATAATGCTTTTAGCGGATTGAATGGTTTGGCTTGCCTGGGCATGCTTGCCCGATTGCATTTGTCCCTGGGCTATGATCAGAAGCGCCTTTGGATGACCGGGGTGTGAGAATAAAACCTGATCAGCGACTTCGA
This sequence comes from uncultured Anaerolineaceae bacterium, assembly GCA_964570745.1. GTDB lineage: Bacteria > Chloroflexota > Anaerolineae > Anaerolineales > Anaerolineaceae > Mesolinea. Next base: position 9,421 of record CAZMZQ010000023.1, on the reverse strand, counting down.
CTGCCCGATCAAATTCTCTGCGAGCCAGGTGTGATTCTGCAATTGATGTCATGTAAACTGGGTTCTGTTGATCAATCTGATGCGCTTTTTGCCAGCACTGAATCGCGACCTGGTGTTCCCCAAGTTTCTGATTAATCCGCGCCAATGAGTCGAGCGCATCGGGATTTGATGGGAACAAGTCCGAGGCTTTACCAAAGTAATCCTTAGCGGCGTGATAGTCTTTTTCGAGTAATTTCACATCTCCGAGCAGCTGCCAGTAGTGGGCAGTTTTGGGGGATATCCGGATTGCTTCTTCCAGGTGGGCTGCTGCCATTGGGTATTTACCTTCATCCTGATACATGTTCGAGACAAATGCATGCCACTCGGGCTCATCAACCCAGATTTCGAGCGCAGTTTCCATTGCCTGAGCCGCCTTTCCGGGATTCTGCCGCAGCGCGAATGCCTGGATGGCATGAAGCGTCGGGTCATCTGGATGAGCTTTTGATAATTCCTCGGTTGTTTTGGCACTATATACCGGGTCCTGATGCAAACTTATGATTGCTTTTTGTTTGCGTACTTCCGGGTCTTTCCCAAAAGCTTTCATAATTACTTCGATTCGTTCAGGCTTTTCCAAAATTGAGATGACAGAGGCTGCCTGGTGTGGGTTCAGAATCAGCTGACCCATATCTTCGCTCTCATCCCAATACCGATTAAATACTGCTTGCCCTGTTTTAAGATCTGGTAACAAGCCCGACGGTTTCAGGAAGCGACCGGCAAGAGCTATTTGGTCTTCCAATAAACCAAGCGGATCATCATCTGAATACAGTTCCGGAATATGCTGGGTGATATGTAGCAGCATGGCATTGTTATACTGGCGTTGATTATCAGTCAGATAAGCAGCTAAGAGCTGGTTTGCTATTGGGTTCACACGAACGATTTTCAGACTTTGGCGCATGCTTTCATTTGCCAGTGCCCAATCCTGAACTTGCCATGCAGCAAGAAAAGTCATTAAATCAGCCCAAATTGAGTCAAAATGCTGATCTACAACAAAGGTTTTCTCGTTCTCCATTTTGACTACCTGGGCAGAGTTTTTGAGTAATTGCCTTGCCTTTTGGGGATCGTTTTGCCTGATAGCAAGAAGCGCTTCAGTTGAATTCCGGAAGATGGAAGGTCGGTCTTTTGAGATGAAATATTCCCAGAGCATACTCAGTTTCTGGTTATCGTTTTGAACTGCCGCATCAAGGGCGAGGATCCGGACAATTGCCTGTGTGGCTACCTCACTTGTTCGATCAGGATTGAGCAGGTCAAAAGCTTGTTCAAGCTTTTTGCTGTTGCGCAGACTCAAAGCCAGACCTGCCTGGAGAATTAACACCGCGGACATATTTGGGTCTTCTTTTTGAGCCAGATCAGCGTGCTTTTGTGCTGCTAAAAGATCACCGGTTATCCTTTCCAACCCAGCCAGGCGGAAGTAGAGACCAGCCATGGTGTAGGGCGGAAAGTCCACGGATGGTTTACTGTAGCGCTGGCTGCTGAAACAAGTCTGATCACCAGCAAATTCAATCCGCTGAAGTAACTCTTTCAGGTTTTCATAGGCGGCAATGAACTGACGATTCGCGACCTGTACATCGCTGAGTAACAAAAAGTAACAAGGATGGCTGCCCAAAGAATCCTGGATATCGTCAACAAG
>CAZMZQ010000023.1:0-7655 GCA_964570745.1 uncultured Anaerolineaceae bacterium | reverse complement strand
AAGTGGATTGCATCTTTGAGAACCTGGATCGCCTCCTTTTCATTACCCAAGCTGTTCACAAAATCACTGAACCAAAGGATGTTATCGACATCGGAGGGAGCAATTTGTATGGCTGCCCGAGCGGTGATGAGTGCTTCTTCTTCTAATCCTGAGTCTACATAGGCGTTCGCCAGTATATGTCGGGTATTAAGATGGTCAGGATTGATAAGCATGGCTTCTTGTAACGAGGCAAGCGCAATGTCGTTTAGTCCAAGCCTGGAGGCAGTCTTGCCGATTTGAAGCTGGAGATGATGATAAGCACGGGGAGATTTTGCCTGGGGATCGTCGAGCAAGCCCAGGTAGGCAGCATAGGCATCTTCATTCAAACCATTGGCTGACTTGAGGTCTGCGGTCAACATCAGTAGGTCGAAGTCAGCCAATGAAGCTGGCGGTCTCGATTGGATTGCTGTGAGAAGCTGGTTCAACTCTGCCAGGTTGCTGCCAGGGTGTTTTTCGTTCAAACGCAGCAGTGCGTCGGCGTATGCTTCCAATGCTTCGTCGCTTTTTAACGATTGCCAGGCAAACTTGAGCATCGTTTGGGCGGTATCTGCTTCTTCATTTGCCAGGGCAACTTTTCCCAGGATCAGAGCGAGTTCAGGATCACTGGCATAATCATCTTCCAGTGGGGCAATCAGATCCCAGGCTTCTCCAAGGTATCCTTGTTTCAGCCAGGCTTCGGAAAGCAACTTGATTGTTTCCCGATTTTCAGGGGCAGATTGATTGGCTTGTTTCAAAACAGAGATTGCGTCTGTTGTTTCTTCATTTTCGAGGTAAAGCTTTCCCAGTGCGGTCAGAATCTGAGGTTCTCCGGGCAGGGCGGCTTTTGCTTTTCGCAGAGCCAGTTTCGCCTGTTCCTGATCGCCAAGTTCCATCCAAATGCGGGCGAGGGAGATCCAGCTGGCTGGTTTTTCAGGGGCAACTGCCGAAGCTCGTTCAAGCAGGGCCACCGCCTCCGATTTTTGCCCCGAAATGATCAAGGCGCGGCTTAGCAGGACCAAAGATTCACCATCAAGTTTGTCTTTGGTGAGATAGTTTTCTGCGATGGGGATAGCAAGGTCAGGCTTGCCTGCTTTGATGGCGATCTCTGAATAGGTCAGAAAATCTTCCCGATTGACAAGGTTATCATCTGCAATGATTTTTTCGTAGACTTCGAGCGCTTTTGTGTCTTGTTGGGTCTGTGAGTAAAGTCTCGCAAGTTCTTTGTTGTTTTCTTTGTTTTCCGGTTCAAAGGTTGCTAATAAGACTGAGGACTCGATCGCCTCATCAAGATTGGCAAGCCTTTGATCAATCTTTGCTGCCAGGCGAATCGTTTCAATGTCATTTGGTTTCTCTTTCAAAGCTTTGTGAATAAAATCCGATGCGAGGTTATACTTTTTCTGATTAAAAGCATAATCTGCAGCTTTGAAATTGTCGCTTATTTCAGAAAAGCGCGATTGGTAGGTGGGAAGGCTCCTTTTACTCAAGACATTATCGAGAGCTTCAAGAACCTCGTTGGTCTGCTCGCGTAACTCCGGGTAGCGCAGTGCCAGCAAGGCGGTGGTCTCTTCGTCCGGGTTTTGGTTGATCAGGTCAAGGGCAAAATCAGGTTCTTTTTGTTTTACTAAAAATTCCGCGTATTCACGGCTGTGGCTTGAATTTTCTGGTTCAAGCTGCAGAATTTCTTCCCAAAGTTTACGGGCTTCTTCGGGATTAATCGTTTCAAATTCAAGCGCCAGTCGGCGGAGTTGGTTTGCCTGGTTGTGCTTAATTACTGCGATAGCCCCGTCAAGCTGTTGCCTTGCTTTGTCAGGTTTTCCTGCATACTGGCTTAGCATGGCGAGATATTGGTGGTTTTCAATTGCTTTCTGAGAATTTACAGTTTCTGCTTCAGCTTCTCTATTATTTTGCTGGATCAGAAAACTGCTGGCGAGCAATTCGAGAAGTGAATTGCCAAAATCCTCCCTTAATCTTCCTAAAACGTTAACCTGCAGTTCTAACGGTGCTTCTTCTAACAATTGGGACAGAAAATTGAATTGTTCTTTTTCGCTTAAGAGCATTGATTTGACCAGGTCAACTAGGAAATCAGCGGTTTCTTCCTTGGTCAATGCGGATTCTTCCAAAGCGATTGCTTGCAAGGCTTCATCAGCATCAGAACAAAGCCAGGATAAAGACAACATTGCTAATTTCCATGATGAGAGCGAACTTTTACCATCGTCCATGTAGCTGGGGAGTCCATCCCAGGATTGATGATCGACCCTGTACTGGCGAAGCATGAAAGCCAGGCTGGCTGCGTCACGAAGGTTTGCAGGTTCCAGTCCGGTCAGGCGGACAGTTTCCAGAACCCTGGTGGCATGATCGGTCAGGTCTCCCGGAATCGGGATATTCAAATCGTGAAAATCATTAATGAGAAAAACTGGATCTATGAAAGCGAGAGACAATAATCCTGGCTGCCAGTATTCCAGTTGCGAATCAGCGAATTCCAACCAGCCATCTGGCAGATCGTGATAAGATAATTCTTTCCATAACAACGGATTATTGCGATATGCAGCAACAATGCTCCGAACTGAATCTTTATCAAAACGAGCCCCCAGTTCTTCAAGCAGCTTCTGAGATGTCATTATGCCTCCGTTCACCTCTGCTTATGGTAAGGCAGCGATGAAGGGTTTCACAAAGTAATAAGCCGCCGCAAAAATTACCACACTGAGAAAAACAAGGAAAATGCCAATTCCGGTATTGGTTTTCGCAAGATCATTCAGAGAACTGATCAGCAACGAAGCATTTCCAACCAGTCCGGAAACGCCATCAGTAATGCCTTTGTCTGCCAGTCTTTTGGTTGAATCAGCGATCGTCTGAATATTCCTGCTCATTGCTTGTTTGGCAAGGATGACGATACTTAATACCAGACATGCCACACCCAGGAAGAAAAGCGCAACCGCTACGTAAAGAACTATTTGATTTCCGCTATCAAACATAAAAACCTCCAATAGAATCCTATTAGAGGTCATGTTGCAACTACTATGCCAAAGGAAGCTTTCCCTGCCCTGAATGCAACGTTGGAGATGAGATATCGCGGGGGAGGTGCCCGAGATCGATGGCTTCTTCGTCGCAAAGCAACATGGCACGTTCGATTGCGTTGCGCAGTTCACGAATGTTGCCAGGCCAGTCGTAGTTAATCAAGGCTTCCATTGCCTGGGGGGTCACATCGAGGACGTTTGAACCCATTCTCATGTTGAAATGCTGCAGGAAATAGCCTACAAGGTCCGGAATATCTATTTTGCGCTCAGATAGAGAGGGTAAATCGAGGTCAACGACTTTTAACCTGTAATACAGATCTTCTCGGAATTCGTGATGGGCAATCATTTCTTTCAGATTGCGGTTTGAGGCAGCCACAACCTGGACATCTACTTTGATTAGAGCGTTACCACCGACCCGACGAAAATACCTCTCTTCAAGGGCTCGCAAAAATTTTGCCTGCAGGTCCATTGGCATGGAAGAAATTTCATCCAGAAATAATACACCATCGTCTGCTGTCTCCATCAATCCATTTCTGCGGTGCGTTGCTCCAGTAAAAGACCCCGATTCGTGACCAAAAAGCTCAGATTCAAACATAGTTTGCTGGATTGCCGGACAGTTAACGTCGATAAAGGGTTTTGTCGATCGGGGTCCGCTTTCGTGGATGTAACGAGCCAGGACTTCTTTACCGGTACCGGTTGGACCGGTAATGAGCACCGAAACAGAGGCTTCAGCTGCCCGGCGCGCCATCTCGACGATATCCTGCATATGCTGGGTTTTACCTACGATGAATTTGTCCAGACTGGCTTTGCCGCGCAGATGGTTTAACTCCCGGCGCATTGCCACAACCTCAGATGCCCGTTTGACCGACTTCTCCAGCTCGAGCAAATCGAGGGGTTTTTCCATAAAATCCTGAGCGCCGTTTTTCATTGCCTCAACAGCCATGCTCACTTCACCGTGAGCAGTTACGATAATTACCTGTGGACGCCTGGGCAACCTGGAGGTCTCAGCGAGCAGATGAGGACCATAACCATCAGGAAGACGCACATCAAGGATGATAATATCCGTGCTATCCTGATTAATAATCTTTCGGGCATCTGCCAGCGTGCCGGCTTCCAGCACTTCGTACCCCTTGGAGCGTAAAAACTCTGCCACCACCATGCGGGCGGTTTCTTCATCATCAACTACTAATACCGATGCTGCCATCTACACCTCATTCAGCTATTGGAAGCAGGACATGGAACATGCTGCCTCCTGGAAAACTTTCAACAAATAAATTACCCTCGTGTGCGGTGACGATCCGTTTCGTGATCGCCAACCCCAATCCGGTTCCACTCGATTTGGTGGTCAAAAAAGGTTCAAAAATATGACCAATCACGTCATCCGGAATGCCCGGACCTGAGTCGGCGATTATTATCTCACATTGTGGTGGACTGGTTAGTGGATCTGCAGGGTTCATTTTTACGTTCAGACTTCCGCCTTTTTCTTCCATCGCCTGAATCGCATTACTGATAAGGTTTACGAAAACCTGTTCAATTGCCCTGGGGTCCGCTTTTACCAGCATATGACCAGAGGAGCTGTTAAAGTTATATTCGATATTGAGCCGGGTCATGCGTGGACCCCAGCGGTCGAGAATTGAAGGAATCAGTTCAGTCAGGTCGACCGGCTGAATCTGATATTCAACTGGTTTTGAAAATGTCAGTGTCGATTTGACCAGGTGGGTCAGGCGGGTGCAATCGTTCTGCAGTCTGATAACCAGATCAGCATAAGGAGCATCTGGCTCCATTTTCAATCCGATTAGCTGAAGACCAGTAGAGATGCTGTTAATCGGGTTGCGTACTTCGTGAGCAAAGATCGCAGAAACTTCTCCTAAAAATGCGCGCTGCTCCAATTGTTGGGAATGTTCGCGAATCTTCTCACTTTGGCTCAGGTCACGCAAGATAAGCACGATACTTTTGACGACCTTCTTCTCAACGACAGGCAAGCATAAAACCTGCGCCGGAAAGCAGGCACCTGCCCGGTTGTTCAGGTTAAGGTTGTCTCCTACAATGCTTGGGATGCCTTGTTGTGCGCTTTTGTAAAGCGTTGAAAGGGTCTCGTTACCAATTAGAACCATCTCGGCTTTTTGTTGAAACACTTCGGAACTTGCGTAACCAAGGATCGTTTCAGCAGCTGGGTTCATCTCTGTTATTCTCAGATCTGGTGTGAGAATGATGATGCCTTCCTGCAAATTCTCGGTTATTTTTTGTTGGATAGCTGTGATATGACGAACGTTTTTCAACGTCTGGCGAGCACTCTCGAGAGTTGACAGGTTCTTAATTACTGAACTGCAAAGCGAAGATAACAGCGAAAGATATCGCAGATCTTCGTTGCCAGGGGGTGTGCCGTTACCAGCCAAAAGCAAAAGCCCATCAGGCATGGAATCAATCAGAATTGGAACCGAGACAAGGTAGCCAAGCTCTGCTTCCTCAGCCATGTTTTCAATCGGAGTCTGGACTGGTTTACCCTCACGCCAAAGCGTTGTGCCGGAAAGAAGTGCGAGATCGGGAACGGGGAAACTGTCTGGGAAAATATCGTCTTTAGTGGCAGGGTGAGAGCGGACAAGTTCATTTTCAGTCCTGGTATAGATAATCAAAACTTCCGGTTTTAACACCCGTTGGATAATTCTTATTACCTCCTGGTAAACTGACTGGACGGTTCTTTGTTCACCGATTTCGGTCAAAAGCTTCAGGTTGTCGTAACGGTATTCCTGGTCGAGTAAATCCTGCCTGATCGGGTTTTCTTCTTCAGTTGGGCTGAAAACAAGGAGCACAATCTGGTTGGTAGGGCTGAGCGAAACGACTTTAAGGAGCACAAACAGAATCTGACCAGATGCAGTTTGAAGCATGACTGGCCGGGATTCTCCCGTTGTGGGGTTGGTATCGGGTTCATCTGGCATGATCGATGCCAGTCGAAGAGACTGCAGATCGGTATGGTTATAAGCCGTGAGATTCTGAAAGGCATCATTGGAACTGAAAATGCGGTCTTCTGCTCGCAAATATACCAACGCCGGCTCAGGGATAAGGTCGATTACGCGCGGAATGTAGAGCAGACTTTGGGTGTTTGGGTCCACTGGTTACCCCATTATGCTGGAACTTTTTTGGCGGAGGTGCGCTGGCAGGATGCCTTCCATCGAACGATATTTTGCCACAGTTCGGCGAGCGATCGTAATGCCTTCTTCTTCCAGGCGCTCTTTAATCTCAGAATCGCTCATCGGATGGTCTTCGTTCTCAATCATTTCCTTAATGATTGTTCGCAGGGAAAGGCTGCGGTCAAAAAAGGTCGCCATCGGCACAATTCGCTTGTTTGGCAGTTGGATGGTCTTTCCGGATACCGCTCTTGAGATTGTGGATTCGTGTAATCCTAATTCCTGGGCGATCTGAGCCCTGGTCAGGGATGACATGTTTTTATCGCCACCTATGATGTAGTCTTTCTGGATCACGACCAGTTTCTCGAGGAGCAATTTCATTGCATTGGATCGCTGCTGGATGCACTTGATCAACAGAGAGGCTTTTTCGATGTCACCTTTCCAGATTTCTGCCTGGTCCTGGTCTACTGATTTCATGGAGTCTTTAAACAACTGGTTTACCCTTAACGTCCCTCGAACAGGCAGGATTATTTCGACAACGAGGGGATTTCCCGGTTTGTCGTTCAGGTAATAAACCAATACATCCGGTTGATGAAAAACCTCCGAGCCGCTTGTGCTCGGGTTGCGCACATCCCCCCAATATGCGCGGGCAGGGAAGGGGTTCAGGTTTTCGCTTACGAAATTTGCCACAGCCTGGACCTGGCGGGTAGTGGTTTTAAGGTTCCGTGCAATATCTCCGAAGTGGTGCTGGCTGACCTGATGCAGGTAATCCTGCACAATTTCCCTGGTTAAATCAGGGATGTCGCTGACTTCCGCGAGACTATCAATCTGGGCTAACATTGCTTCGGCTGGGTTCGCAGAACAGACCCCCACCGGATCACAGCGCTTGAGCATTGCGATGACATCTTCAACTTCACTGGGCAAGCGATGATGATAACGTGCAATTTCCATGACAGAAATTGTCAGGAAACCGTCTTCATCAAGGTGACTGAGAACATATGCAGCCAGCATACGATCTTCGGATTTCAGTTCTCCGGCTATTTGTTTGAGGACGTAGGATGGGAGATCGACACTCTCGGATGCATAAGGTTCATCCGGAATTTCGTTGCTGCCAGAGCTTATACCGGTGTAGAAATCTTCACGGGGAGAAATGAAGACAATCGGTTCATCTGAAACTTCGGATTTTGGTTGACTGCAGATCGGACAAGGACCACTGGGGGGGAGCAGACGCTTGCACATCGGACAGCGTCGTTCCTCAACTAATTCTAATGCGGGATTTTCAGCCAGTTCTGAATCGATTTTCTGCTGAAGTTCCGCTGCTGTAAGGCTGAGCAGTGTCATGGTCTGTGCCAGGTGAGCAGAGGTGTGGGTGGTGGTTTGCTGCCATTGGTTTTGTAGCATTTTGACCTCGTGTAAGCAAGGCTGCGGACGCAGGTTTCAGCCCTCTTGCAAGAATTATACCAGAGGAATTCCATGTTAATTAATGTAGATCGGGCTT
>CAZMZQ010000022.1:0-16930 GCA_964570745.1 uncultured Anaerolineaceae bacterium | reverse complement strand
CGATCTATGTCAGGGTCAAAAAAAAGCTCGTCACCATCCGGCCGCAATATGTGGGCTGAGCTCTGCCCCACCTGGGCGATAAAAAGCGTGTCATGATGGATAACCCCAAGGCTGAGTGACGCTGTGTTCCATGTTTCCGGCTGATCATAATGACTGTTTTGCTGTTGATAAAACCTGTTTAATCCATCCGCGAAAACCCGTATGGCTTTAGTAACAGAACCGCTGGTTTTGTAGAATAATTTGCCCTGGTTTTCGAGAACGACCAACAGATCATCCGGAACAAAAGTTTTCTGGCTGGTTGAACTGACCAAAACAAACAAAATATCTTTTTCCCGACCGCGGGCGCTTTGTTTTTGTCCACCAGATGCATAAAAGACAAGGTTTGGACTGTCCTCGGATTTATAAATCGTCAAATCGTAATTCATAATATCTACCTTCCTTGTATTTGGCACATCTGCTCAGTACAAAACAGTACACAATTCGTGCCAAAGGGTATAATCTCGCCTATGGAATTATCCCTGATAAATAACGTTGAAGCCTGGATCCAGCTTGAAGAAGCCTGGGATGAACTGGTTAAAAAATCGGTCAGACCCTACCCTTTCTTAGAATTTTGGTACCAATTTAACTGGTGGCAAACCCTGGGCGGTGGAGAGTGGCCTCGCTCTGAAGGCCAGCTTTGTATCATAGCGGGTTATGAGGGTGGAATATTAAAAGGTATCGCGCCCTTATTCATTTCAAGCAAAAAAGACAACCCGGCAGCCCTGCGTTTTATTGGTCAGGTGGATATCACTGATTATCTCGACTTTATCGCTGCGGAGGAAGATTTGCCGGTTTTTCTGCCGGCATTGTTGGATTTTATCGACCAGAATGAGGCGATTCCGGTTAAAAACCTTTTTCTCGAAAACTTCCAGAGCGGTTCACCATCTTTACCCATTTTAGAATCAGCTTCCATTGAGCGGAAGCGCACTTATTCACAGCAGGTGTTGCAACCAGCGCCGGGAATAACCCTTCCTGCGAGTTGGGAAGATTATTTGCAGTCTCTCGATAAAAAGCAGCGTCATGAGATAAGGCGAAAATTGCGAAACGTTGAGCGGGACTATCAGACTGAGTTATTTATTGTGGAAGATTCAACAAAAGTAGCTGACGAGATGCGAAATTTTATCGGGTTGATGCGAAATGAAGAAGAAAAGAAAAAGTTTTTAACCAAAGATACAGAGGCTTACTTGCTGTCTTTAGGTCAGGCAGCCTTTGCAAAAGGGCGGCTCTGCCTTGCTTACCTGCTCCTTGATGGAGAAATAGCTGCTGGATATTTAAACTTTATCTCCCAAAATCGTCTTTGGGTTTATAACACCGGCTGGAACCCGGAATTTAATAAATATTCGCCAGGTTGGGTTCTGTTATCAAAACTGATCCAACGGGCTATCCAACAAGGGTTGGAAGAAGTGGATCTGATGCGGGGGGCAGAGGAATACAAATATCGCTTTGGTGGCGTCGACCGACAGGTCGTGATGGTGCAAAGTTCGTAGGTTGAGGTCGGTACGGGGGATTTGGATTTGCCTGAATCTATCTTCTAATACAAAATTAACCTTGTGAGATTATGCTTTTCTTGACGAGCAATTTTACGCATGGTAACATTAAAATCTGGAATTTAGCACTCTCGATTCGAGAGTGCTATTATTGAGAAAGCAATGAAAGAATTAAGCGACCGACAGAAAATCATCCTCTCCCTGGTTGTGCACGAACACACGCGCACAGCCCAGCCGGTTGCCTCGAAATCCTTACTTAAACAATATAACCTGAAAATCAGCTCTGCTACTATTCGAAACGAAATGAACACGCTCGAAGAAATGGGTTTCCTCAGGCAGCCTCATACCTCAGCTGGCAGGGTCCCAACCGAAGAAGGATATCGTTTTTTTGTTACCAACCTGGTGCAGCACACCAGTCTGCCATCGGCTACGCGCAACATGATTGCCCACCAGTTTTACCAGGCTCGAAGAGGGCTGGACTATTGGCTGCCATTAGCTGCTTCTGTTTTGGCAAATCAATCGCAAGCCGTTTCAATTGTCACTGCCCCACATACACAGAAAGTGACCTTTAAACACCTCGAGCTGATTGCCACTAGGGGCAGCCAGGTTTTAATGGTTTTGGTTTTGGTTGGCGGAGAAATTCAACAGCAGATCATTTCTTTTGAAACTGGGCAAACTCAGGAAGCACTTTCTCAGTTGGCAAACCAGGTAAACCAGCTTTGCGAAAACCGAACCCTTGAGCAAATTAGCAATCTCCCACCTTCGGGCAACCCTGACATTATCCTGGTTTTGGATGCAATTAAAGAGCAGCTCAGCCTGGCGAATAAACTTGTTACTGGCGAACTTTACCTGGATGGTCTCAGTTATGTTCTGGGTGCCCCTGGTTTCGTTGATAATGAACCAGCAAATTCTCCCTTGAAATTGCTGGAAGAGCGCTCTATGCTTGATGACCTTATTTCACGCACCGTCCTCACCGAGGATATCGGTGGTGTGCAGGTGCTTATTGGCGGAGAAGGCACCTGGCAGGAACTGCAAAATTATTCAGTTATCCTGACCCGGTATGGCATCCCTGATCAACTCAGCGGAACCCTTGGGATTTTGGGCCCAATGAGGATGCCTTACAGGCAGACAATCAGTACCGTTCGATACGTAGGAGAGCTTATGTCTGGCTTCGTATCAGACAACTTAATAGATTAATGTACATAGCGATATTATGATGAGGAAATAATGACAGAAGATGATAAAACCAACCAGGAATTTGAAGGTTTAGACAACCGGGAAGATCCCGTAATTGAGGACCCAACAGATCTGCAAGCTAAAGCAGATGAATATTTAGATTTCTGGCAGCGCGAAAGGGCAAGTTTTGCGAATTATAAACGCAGAGTCGACCAGGAAAACGCAGCCATGGCAGACCGATTGTTAGGTGATCATGTCAAGTTGTTCCTTCCGGTCGTGGATGACCTGGAGCGAGCTCTTGATCATATCCCTGGCAACCTCGACTGCGCCAGCTGGATTGAAGGAATCGAACTGATTCTGAAGAAATTGCTTAAAACACTCGAAACTCAAAATGTGACCGTGATCAATCTGAAACCAGGTGACATTTTCGACCCACTCAACCAGGAAGCGGTCACGTATGAAGAAAATGACCAGTTTACCGATGGACAAATTATCGAAATCGTTCAAACTGGTTATCAGCTTAAAGATCGTGTAATCAGACCTGCCCAGGTGCGGGTAGCAAAATAGGAGATCATTAAATGGGAAAAATTATTGGTATTGATTTAGGAACAACCAACTCAGCAGCTGCAGTGATGATGGGAGGAGAACCAGTGGTGATCACCTCCGCAGAAGGCAACCGCCTTGTACCATCAGTGGTTGCTGTCAACAAAAACGGCGAACGCTTGGTGGGGCAGGTAGCCCGAAACCAGGCAATTATCAACCCTGAAAACACGATTTTTTCAATCAAACGTTTTATGGGGCGTAAGGCTGATGATACCGAAGTCAAGCGGGCAATAAGTTTGGTTCCATATAAAATCAACAGTGCTCCTAATGGTGATGTTAGGGTTGTATTGGCTGAAAAAGATTACACTGCCCCTGAAATTTCCGCAATGATCCTCGGAAAACTCAAACGTGACGCAGAAGCTTTTCTGGGCGAACAGGTGGATCAGGCGGTGATCACAGTGCCTGCCTATTTTAACGATGCCCAGCGTAACGCCACCATTGATGCTGGAAAGATCGCTGGTCTGGATGTGCTGCGAATTATCAACGAACCTACCGCTTCTTCTCTGGCTTATGGCTTGGACAAAAAAGAACGGAATGAAATAATTGCTGTTTTTGATCTCGGTGGTGGTACCTTTGACATTTCCATCCTTGAGGTGGGCGATGGTGTCTTCCAGGTCAAATCCACCTCGGGGGATACTTTCCTCGGTGGTGATGATTTTGATCAGCGAATTATTGATTGGCTGGCAGACGAATTTAAGAAAGAAAATAGCATCAACCTTCGCGAAGACCGCCAGGCTTTACAGCGTCTCAAAGAAGCCGCAGAGAAGGCAAAAATTGAACTCTCCAGCACTATGCAGTCTGAGATCAACCTGCCGTACATCACTGCAGATGCATCAGGCCCGAAACACCTTGTGACCACCCTCACACGTTCTAAGCTGGAACAACTGACCGGGGAGCTGGTTCAGAAATCACTTAAACCTGTGCAGCAAGCTTTATCCGATGCCAACCTGAAACCCTCTGATATCGATGAAGTGGTTATGGTTGGCGGAATGACCCGCATGCCTGCTGTTCAGGAAGCTGTTCGCCAATTATTCAACAAAGAACCTCATAAGGGTGTTAACCCCGACGAAGTAGTCGCAATTGGTGCTGCCATCCAGGCAGGTGTTTTGGGTGGCGATGTGACGGATATTCTCTTGCTTGATGTAACCCCTCTGACGCTTTCCATCGAGACTCTTGGCGGAATCTCCACACCCTTGATCAAGCGCAACACCACCATCCCTACCCGGGCAAGCCAGGTTTTCAGCACTGCTTCCGACAGCCAGACCTCGGTAGAAATCCACGTATTGCAAGGTGAACGCACGATGGCAGCAGACAACAAATCGTTAGGCAAGTTCACGCTCGATGGCATACCAGCTGCTCCCCGCGGCATGCCTCAGATTGAAGTAATTTTTGATATGAATGCCAATAGCATTTTGGATGTAACTGCTAAGGATAAAGCTACCAACCGTCAGCAGCACATCACCATCACTGGTTCTTCTGGTTTGACTGATGAAGAAATTGAGCGCATGCGTAAGGATGCCGAAACCCACGCCAGCGATGATCAAAAGCACCGGGATCTGATCGAAGCACGTAACACCGCAGATAATGCAGTCTACACAGCCGAAAAGACGCTTAAAGATCTGGGCGATAAGGTGCCAGCTGAAGCAAAGGGCAGAGTCGAGGATTCAATCGCAAAAATCCACTCACTCAAAGACCAGGAGGATATCAACGCGATCAATGATGCTGTTGAGGAATTGATGAAAGTCTTACAGGAAATAGGTCAAATTGCTTATAGCCAGGCTGATGAAAATCAAAAACCAAATGCAGAAGATGATTCACAAACCCCAGCCTCAGACGACCCCGATATCGTAGAGGGTGAATTCAGACATGAAGACGAAGCTGGATAAATCATGTGGAATCATACACCTGGCTCGGTTACATGCCAGGTGTATGCATGTTCCTTTGAAAAGATAATGATGGCAGAAAAACGAGATTATTACGAAATTCTGGGGATATCCAGGAATGCAACAGCAGAAGAGATTAAAAACTCTTTTCGCAATCTTGCCAGACAATATCACCCTGATGTGAATAAAGCCCCTGATGCAGAAGAAAAGTTCAAGGAAATCAACGAGGCATATGGCGTCTTGAGCGATACTGAAAAACGTGCAGCTTATGACCGTTTCGGGTTCTCCGGAGTAAATACCCAGGGTATGCCAGATTATGGCAATATGGATCTTTCCGATCTGTTTGAAGCCCTGTTCGGGATGGGGGGTATGGGCGGTGGATTCGGTGGTTCAGGTGGATCAAGAAGAAGGCAAAATGCTCCTCAGCGAGGGGCGGATCTCAGCACGACATTGAAGCTGACTTTCGAAGAAGCTGTTTTTGGTGCAGAAAAAGATGTTGAAATAACCCGAAACGAACGCTGTTCAGTTTGCGATGGAAACGGCGCCGAACCTGGCACTGAAATCAGCACTTGTCAGACCTGCAAAGGCCAGGGCGAAGTTCGTCAGGTGCATCAAACTTTTTTGGGCTCGATGGTACAGGTAGCAACCTGTCCGACTTGTGGCGGTCGCGGTAAGATGATCGAAACACCATGCAGAAATTGCCGTGGAAGCGGATTGGAACGAAAAACCAGCACTAAAAAGGTGACCATTCCAGCTGGAGTTGACGACGGAAACCAAATCCGGCTGGTCGGCGAAGGACAGCCCGGCGCAAACGGCGGACCGAACGGAAACTTTTATATCGAATTGGATGTCGCACCTCACAAATATTTCAGGCGTAACGGTTATGACGTTCTCCTTGATCTCGATGTCAATATAGCACAAGCAGCTTTGGGTGATGAGATCACCATTCCCACAATTGATGGAAATGTAAAATTGCGAATACCGCCAGGGACTCAACCAGGTCGTGTTTTCAGGTTAAAAGAGAAAGGAATCCCTGTTCTCAACAAAAATGACCGCGGCAATCAGATGGTTACTGTGAACGTCCATATTCCGACCAGCCTGAATAAAGAACAGGAAGAGTTGTTAACCTCCCTGGGGAAAACTATGGGCACGGATATCAAAATCCAGGAACGCAGTTTCTTTGACAAGGTCAAGGACGCGTTTAGTGGCTAAAATCGACAGTTGGCTGGAAGCCTTATTAATCTGTTCAGGGGAACTGGCTGAAGCTGTTGCAGAAGTGTTCTCACGTTATGCCCCGGATGGGGTCCTTTTGAATAGTGTGACCAAATTTGACCAGCTGGAACAGGAAGAAAAACCTACCGGCGATGTGCAGGTGGTCGCTTATTTTCCTATTGATGACAATATCGAACAAACACGCCAGAAAGTGGACCAGGCAATCTGGCATTTGGGTCAAATTGCACCCTTGGGAGACGTTTCATACAAGGTTCTGATCAACCAGAACTGGATGGAAGCCTGGAAGGTACACTACGAACCGATGAAACTCGGCAAAAAACTGATCATTCTTCCAGCCTGGGTTGACCCAGCTCTTGCAGGAAAACGCATCCCGATCATTATCTCTCCCGACATGGCTTTTGGCACTGGTACGCATCCATCTACTCAGCTTTGCCTTATAGCACTTGAAAAATATGGCTGCGAAGGAAAAAACGTGCTTGATATCGGCTGTGGCAACGGCATCCTCTCAATTGCAGCCGTGAGATTGGGTGCAGACCAGGTTCTTGGAGTAGATAACGATCCGGAAGCCATACCGTCTTGTTACAAAAATGCGGGGCTAAATGATATGGACAACCGCATCAACTTTGAAATTGGCACCCACCTTGACATCCTTGCAAAGAAAAGCCAGTTAAGCCATGCTCCGGTTGTGGTGGCGAACATCCTGGCTTATGTTTTGGTGGAAATGCTTGAAACTGGCTTGGCTAACACAGTTGAAGACCACGGAATTCTGATATTGGGCGGGATACTGGAACATCAGGCTCCCTCGGTGATCCAAGCAGCAACCAAAGCCAACCTGACCTTCATCGACACCCTGCAGGATCAGGATTGGGTGGTCCTGGTGTTTCAATCTTTGCAAGGTTGATAAAACTTACTTGCCAGATCCTAGTTTAGTATAAAAAGCACTCAATAATTCCTCGGAAAATTGGTTCAATTCTTCTTCTGACGAGGTTGTTGAACTCATCACGAGTGTTGCAGTTATCGGTGAGGTTGGGCGAAGTGCCAGGTTTGCATCGATATGTTTATCATCAGTATCCATTTTTGAAATGCAGAGCCATGCAATAGGACGTTTCTTCCAGATCGTAAAACCAACTTCTTCGAAAGATTTTACAAATGTTTCAAATACACTATCCACAGATTTTGCTGTGATTTTTTCTTCAATTGTTATTTTAGCCTTGTCTTCTGATTCCATCTTCATCCTCGATTTAGTTTTACACAAAAAAAAGACAACCTAGTGTCTCAAAATGAGACACCAAGCTCTAGATTAATAAATCTGGGAAGATTACCATCATAATTTTGGTTACATTGGTTAATCTTCCCAATTATTTTATGTGTAACGGAAAATTCTTCCGTATTTATTTAATCTTCCAGGGATTCCTGGATCTCTTTTGTCTTCTCGATGATCTTTTCGACCAACTCTTCTTCTCCGATACCAGTGATCAATGGAATAGCAGAAAAGACGGGTTTATCGGTTTTTACGGTCACCTGGGTGTTGCTTACAACCATATCATAGCCGATAATGCGGCCGGCAAGTTCATTATTGCCCGCTCCGTCAATAATCACAGGTATTTTTGCTTTTGAAAAATAGCCTCGGAGTTTGAATGCTGCATGCATCGCCATAGCAACACCAGAACCACAAACTACTAATATCCTCACTTTTCTTGCCATCAACTTATCTCCTTGAATTAGTTTCTTTCATGTTGGAAAAAGGCCTTCCAGCAACACATTTTCTTATTCTACATTGTAACGCGATCTTATATGGTTGACAACGAGTTCTTTAGCATGTTCTTTGCTGGTAGAAGCGATTAATTCTTTAACTGCATCTTCGTCTTCGACAATAGATATTACCTTGGTTAAAACAGGGATTACTTTTTGTGGGTCTGAAACCGCAAGCATCATAACCACAGACACAGATACTACTTTATCAGGTTCTGCCATAACGCGGAATTCAACTGGACTTTTTAGTGTTGCAACTCCTATCGTTGAAGTGTGGACATGATGTGCGTCGGTGTGAGGGATTGCAATACCGCCTCCAGGGGCTTCTAGCCCTGTTGGGTAGATTTCTTCTCGATCTAACACAGCTTGAGTATATGATTCCTTAACAAACCCTTTTTTAAAAAAATGGTTTCCTATCAATCTGATAATTTGTTGATCAGATTCCGCTTCAACCTGGATGAAGAAATTATCTTCTTCTATCAACATGCCTTCAAATAAGTCTTCTGTCTTATTATTCATTTGTTCTTTATCGACCTATGCTTTTTTCTTTCATTTCTTTCAAATTTTTAGCGATCGCATTATTTTCAAAGACCGCCCGGCCTGAGACAACCGTATCTGCTCCGAAAGTATAAATTTCATGAATATTTCTGGCGCCTACACCCCCATCAACAACCCATTCAATCCCATCATACTTCGGCTTATTCTCTCTCATTTTATCCAATACAGTAGGGAGGTACTCGCCTGCCCATTCCTCGGGTTCTGTTGTAAGTAATACAATAAAGGAGAGATAATCAAGGCAAAATCGCAGATCAGGAATAGGGGTTCCTGGATTAAAAGCAAGACCTGCTTTCATGCCGTTATCGTGTATTTTCTTCAGAGTACGCCGAGGATATGGACAGGCTTCATAATGAACAGATAAACGATCCACACCATATTCAGCCAAGACTGGTATTATCCATTCAGGTTGAACCATCATTAAATGGACATCGAAAGGAAGATCCGTTAGATGGCGCAAGTTTTTAATCATTTTTGGACCCAAATTCATAACTGGTACAAAAACCCCATCTTCAATGTCGAAATGGATCATGTCAGCACCAGCTTCTTCGAGCTCTTTAATGACCTTTTCCATAGCTAACAGGTCGGCTGATACAAGTGAGGGAGCTATTTTTATCACGATCTATTTATCTTGTTCTTTCCGAAAGGCTTTCACTTTATCCATGAACACCTTTACGTTTTCCTTTTCTACTGGGTTTTCAAAGACTCTGTCTTTCTTAAATGCCGTACCTACGACTGCCCCGTCTGCTACTGATAATTGAGTATCTACATTATCGAGATTGACACCGGTATTTGCAAAAACTACTGCCGATGGCACTGCTTTTTTAATTTTTGCGATCAAGGACGAGTCAGTCTCAGCCCCTGCTGTTAAACCCGAAACACATAAGACGTCAGGTTTGGTATTAAACATTGTGGATTTTGCAATCTGGGTGATTTCACGGTCTGCCAGATATTTAGCTGCTTCGGGAACAATATTGAAAAGCAGCCTCACATCCTGACCACCAATATTCTTTCTGTGACGAGCAACCTGCCCAACATTCGTGTTCCATAAACCAAAATCACTTGCATACACACCTGTAAAGATTTCTCGAACAAATTTTGCACCAACGGCAACCGCAAGGTCCAGAGAAGCTCTTGGATCCCAAAGAACATTAACTCCGAAGGGAACTGAGATCTCTTTATACAGCTCTCCTATGATACGAGCCATACTGGCTATTGTAATTGGTTCCACCTGGGTTAAATAGGGCAAGCTAAATTCATTTGAGAACATAACAGCATCAACACCACCTTCTTGAAGTGCGATCAGATCCTTTTTTGCAGCAGTAACCACATCTTCCATCCTTGATCCAGACAGATAATAAGGATCCCCTGGTAAGGGCTGTAAATGGCACATTGCGATAATTGGCTTATTGGTCAAAAATACGTCACGAACCCATTTGTTACTCATTGTTATACCTTTCTTTTGTATAAAACTTTTTTGCGTCATTTGTTATCTGACGTTATTGGTTTATCCTCTCTCTAAATTCAGACTGCTGTCAAACCGGTTAACTATTTCGATCAATGCCTGCATTCCGTTTTCGATATCCCGTTTATCACAGGTTTCAATAGATGAATGTGAATGCCTCATTGGTATCGACAGGTGTCCCATTACTACACCATAATCACCTGTTGTGACCATAAATGCGTCTTCAGTGATTTCTCCAATTATTGTCTGTCTTTGAAGAGGAATGCCCAGGTCTGTTATAGTGTTTTCCATAAATCGTCTGAAGTTCGGGTGCGGAATCAACCCAGCCAGCGTCCCCCTTCCATGAAAATTCATCTGCAATACTGCTGGACCACCACCCAAGCGTATATCATAGCGCATCTTTAGATCTGGTGTGTCACAAGCGCTGGTTATCTCAAGATCAATAGCCGCTGTGGGCTGCAGCCTGGTAAATACAGGCATAACACCACGAATGCTGAACTCTTCCTGAACAGACGCGACCAGATAAACTGTGCCCTTAGGTTGGTTTTCGCTAAGATGTTCTGCCAGGGAAAGCAGCAGGAGCAGACCTACGCGATTATCCATGGATTTGCTGGTTACTTGGTGTTCACCGATTTCCTGAAAATTGTGTGCGTAGGTTACAGCACTTCCAGTGTTTATCCCGGCATCTATTACTTGTTGCTTGCTGTCCATCCCAACATTGATATACATCTGATCAGTAGTTGGAACCGTGTATTTAAACTCACTCGGGGTAAGATGATGGGCGTGTGTGCCAACAAATCCTTTGATCGGAGGACGACCATCAACCGGATGAACCTCGACAAATTGTCCTCTTAGTGTCTTTTCAGGAACCCCCCCAATTCTGTCAAAACGCAGATAACCGTCGTCATCAACTTTTGTGACCATTAAACCTACTTCATCCATGTGGGCAAATACCAGCATGGTCGGTTCGTTCTCGTCCTTACCTTTAAAGGTCGCGGTTACGTTACCAAGATAGTCCACGACGATATCATCAGTCAATCGCTTGAATCGACCAACCATCTCTGTGACCATCTTGTCTTCCATTCCGCTAAGCGCAGGTATCGAGGTCAGTTGCTTTAATTCTTCTACCCAATTCTCTTGTATCATCTAATATCCTTCTACTTTCTTTTATATTCCTACATGCATTCTTCCACCATCAGCCACTATGACTTGACCGGTGAGGAAGCTTGATAATTCCGAACAGAGAAACAACACTACATTTGCCACATCTTCTGGATAACCAATCCGTCCAATAGGCATGACCTTCTTATAATGTTCAAGCATTTCTTCTTCACTACTATATCGTGTCATAATCATGTCGCTCATGATCACAGCTGGCATAACTGAATTAACCAAAATCCCCAGCGGGGCATAGGTTCTGGCCAGATATCGGGTAAGTGAATATGCACCCGCTTTGGTCGCAACATATTGTGGAATTCCAGTACCGCCAGAGTGAACACAAGTAGATGATATATTAACAATTTTACCGTTACCGGTTTTCATCATGTGGTCTTTAGCAAAATCCGAACAATAGTATAAGCCTTTCACATGAACGTCGTAACTCTTATCCCAATCAGCAACGACACCTGCGTTATTAATAAGAATATCGAGTCGTGAAAATTGTTCAACACTTTTACTTATTAGGTATTCAGCGCCTTCTTTATTCGAAATATCTGCTTGAACATAAAATGGGCGCAAACCAACTTGCTCAATATCATCTAAGATGACCTGGATATCTTCATGTGGAAGAATGTCATCAATTATTACTTGGGCACCAGCCTGAGTCAATATTTTTGCAGTTGCCCTGCCAATGCCTTTCGCAGCACCTGTAATAACAGCCACTTTGTTTGAAAGATCAATACAATATGACATCTATCTCCTTTGTAAATAATCCTTTGTTTAGGATTACGAATTTAATCAAAAACAATTACGTTTTTCAAGCTTTGATCTCTTCCTGCCGTTTTTAGAATTGCTGTAGAGAGTTCCTCCAGAGGATAGCGATTGGTTATCAATGCTTCTCCGTTAACATCTCCACTACTCAGGAGTTTTAGTGCAATACGTGTATCCATATGATCAGCTGAATAGCTTGCTGTAAGAGTCAATTCATCAAAAAAGACTCTCGAGGGGAACAATTCAATCCATTCTTCCGGATGAGGAGTAGCAAAAAATAGTATTGTTCCACCTTTGGCCGCCAACTGCATTCCCATCCGCATAGCACCCAGGTCTTTGGCTGCTATGATCACTTTATCAGCTCCGCGAGCAGAAAAGGTGTCAGCGATCCTTTCTTGTTCTTGCGTAATATCCGGGAAAGCTGTGAAAACGTGTTCAGCACCAAATTGCTTCGCAAATTGTTTTCTCCAATCAATTACTTCGTAAACGATCAGATCACGTACACCATAGTAATGTAATGCCTGGATAAACATTAAACCCATAGCACCTGTACCAATTAGAACAACCCGATCACCAGGTTGAATATTTGCTTTTTTGATTGCATGAATAACACATGCGAGAGGTTCCATTAATGTCCCAACTTCAAAGCTGAGGTTTTCCGGTAATAAGTGAGTATCTCTTTCTACGTGTAAAGGAGAAAGTAAAAAGTATTCAGCGAACCCGCCCGGGTTGAAATGCGTTTTCTTAAAGGTGCTGCATAAGGTGAAGTAACCTTTAAGACATTGCTCACACACAAGGCATGGCACATGATGATGGGTTGCAACCTTATCTCCAACTTTGAATCCCGTGGTACCCTGACCCAGTTTTGCAACAATTCCTGTTGGTTCATGCCCAAGAGTCAGAGGTGCTCTTCCAGTGAGATACCATTCCATAGTATCTGCTACGCAAACGCCACATGCTTTGGTCTGGATAAGGATTTCTCCTGGTTTAGGTTCAGGAATTGGTTCGCTTTCAATTTTAACATTGTGGTTGTCGTAATAATAGGCAACCTTCATAGTGTTTTTTAAGTTCATTAAAGATCCTCTATTTTTATTGCATATCGAATAATTTATTCTATTACCTCAAGTTAGTTAAGTTTCACGATAAAACAACAAATTGCTTTCCTGATATTATCAAATGGACATGCCTTTCAGCATGTCCATTTGATCTTCTAATTTATTTAACCACCCGCAACCAGGCGTCCTAATTGATAGAGAACCCAGGTTACCCAGTTTCCAGCGGAAAGCCCAGTGATATCAACTGCTCCTGCAGGAATAGCATAACCAACGTTTACTGCCATTTGTGTCAGTGCAGAACCGAACGAAGTCAGTATATACATAACCGCAGTCATGATAAAAGCACCTGAAACAACTGATCTGAAGAGATTACCCTTGGTTAAGAAGGGAACAAAAGCGACAAAGTAAAACAGAGAAGCAAGGTCTCCGAACGGAAGAACCTTATTTCCGGGCAAAATGATCGCTAAACCAAGAACAATTGGAATCAGAATGATTGCAGCAGCAACAGTAACTGGATGCCCAATCAAAACAGCAGAGTCCAAGCCAATATAAAGTTCTCGGTCTGGATATCGTTTGGTCATGAATTCGCGAGCAGATTGTGACAGAGGAGTCAATGCCTCCATGAAGAAACCGATGATCTTTGGAATAAGGATCATCGCAGTTCCAACAGTCACACCAAGCGTGATCAATTTCACAGGGTCACGCCAGAGACCTGCAATGGCACCAACAATGATACCCAGCAATGTGCCTAGAATCAGTGGCTCACCAAAGACACCCAATTTTTCCTGGATTGTTCCTTCGTCCCATTTGATATCTTTTACGCCAGGGATGCGATCAAGCACCCAGTTCACGGCATAAATGATTGGGTAACTAGTAACCGCCCAACCATGCGGGATACTAATACCTGGGAGCTCATAGAATTCCTGTACTTTTTTAGCAGTAAGATCGGCAATCTTCAATGCATAAACAGTATGAACGATAACGCCGAGAATAGACCACCAGATGCTACCAGTAACAAGGTAGAGAACAGAAGCTGTGAAAGCCTGGTTCCAGTAGTTCCAAATGTCAATATCTAAGGTTTTGGTCCATTTGAATGCCAACATGACAAAGTTCGTTAGCAAGCCAACTGGCAAGACAACTGCGCTGGCTTTGGTTGCCCAGGAAATGGCACCCGCAACGCCCCAGCCCACATCAAGAATAGACAAGTCTGCACCAGTATTTTCGACTAAAGCCTGTGTTACTGGAACCATTGTGTCAATCAGCAATCCAATGATTAGGTTCAATGCAATGAAGCCGGCCCCAAAAGTCAAACCAGCTCTTAATGCTGTTGAAAATTTTTGGCCAAAAATCAAGCCCAAAATCATGATAATTAAGGGTAACAAAACAGGAATTCCAAGTCCCATAAGGAAATCTGAAATGTTCCCTAAAATTTCGACAAAATTCATAACATCCTCCATGTAAAATTTGAAAATAAACGGTGATCTACAAATACCAGGTTGTTAGTCTTTCCAATAAGCAGTCTCCTTTCTTCGATTGTTAAACAAGTACGCATTCCAAAGGGTATGTCTTGATCATTTCATATGTTTCTTCTGAAATGCCCTTATCCGTGATAAGAATATCTATATCATTAAGGCTGCAAACCTGAACAAATCCACGATTCAGGAATTTCGTCGAATCTGCTAAGAGAATCACCTTGTCACATGCTCGAATCATAGCTCTTTTGATCGGGACCTCCTGGATGTTCACATTAGATACTCTTCCATTATTA
Organism: uncultured Anaerolineaceae bacterium; assembly: GCA_964570745.1. Lineage (GTDB taxonomy): Bacteria > Chloroflexota > Anaerolineae > Anaerolineales > Anaerolineaceae > Mesolinea. The sequence goes on along the minus strand of CAZMZQ010000022.1, from coordinate 1,985 downwards.
TGAATGGCATCGGCACCTAAAAAGGTCATATCGACCCTCATGTCATTGATCACAGATTCTGTAAGGTCCCCTTCTAAAGAAAAAACCGATGGACGAACTAGTCCACCGGTACAAAAAAGGTGTATTTTTGGGTTTTCAGCTAACTTTACAGTAATTTTGAGGTCGTTCGTAACTACGGTGATTCTATCTTTGGCATTGAGACACAGAGCTAATGCATAAGTCGTAGAGCCAGAATCCAGGATAAAAGTATTTCCGTCATTGATCAGGCTAATTGCATATGCTGCAATTCTCGCCTTTTCGTCAACCATTTCTTGACGTTTCAGGTTATAAGGCATTTCTAGCGTTACACCCGACCTGTTAACGATTGCTCCCCCATGTTTACGAATGCACAGCCCTTCCTTGTCCATTTCATCAAGATCTCTTCGGATAGTAACCGGTGTAACACCAAATGCTTCAGCTAAATCTATTACCTCAGCATAGTGTTGTTCATTCAAAATTCTTAGGATAGCTGTTCTACGTTCTTCTATTAGCATATTGGCCATTTGTTTGAATTAACAAATATAAGAACAAATCAATTAACGGTATTTTACGATAAGCAAAAGTTTATGTCAAGATGTTATGACAAGTTTAACAAAAAGTATTTCGAATTTGAATTAATAGAACAAACCTGAAACAATTTGAAGGATCAAATATAAAACAATAATTAATGAACCTGAGACTTAAATTTGCAAACTATATCCCTGCAAATTTCTCAATTACAGCAGCTTCCATCAAGTAAGGAATGTATTTGAAATAACCAAATTTGAAATCAGAAAGGAAGCTATCATTCTTTAATACAGGGGGGTCTGTTGGATGCACTTTTCTCCCTGATTCGGCATATTACTTTGAAAGAAAATAAAATTATCTGGGTTTAATCACACTTAGTCTTTTCTTAGTTACCCTGCATCAATCAGTCGCAATTAAAACATAGTTCAAAGGGTCCGAATTCGTGATGGCGTTTTTCCCATAAGTTTTGTAATTAACCACCTTGGTCTCAATCGTTGCTCGATCCCCTCTATAAATATCAACCGCATACTCCAACAAAGTTTGATCCTCAAGGTAACTGAATGTAGTTACCTTTATCATCGGTGTGCCTTTATAGACATTCAACAACCTGGATTCCTTTTCATTGGCAGCGACAGCCTCGATAATCCGATCTCCCTTGGCAATTTCAAGCCCACACAAAGTTTGCATTTTTTCGTAGAGTGATTTTGAGAGATCAGCCGTCAACAAAGGATCACAAAGAGGTGAATTTAGGAACAAATTTTGAAGAACCATCGGTTCGTTATTCACAAACCGAAGTCTTTCAACATGGATCACCATGTCTTCTTTTTTTATCAAGTTCATGTATTCACGTACCTTGATTGAAGGTTCGACAAGCTGCTTTGTCATTACCTTAGTCTCATTTTTCTGTCCGTGTTGATCCAATTTTTTGCTGAACCCAGTTTTTAACTGTGTCAGGGCAATGTTTATCTTTGGACGGGTAACAAAGGTCCCTTTACCCCTGCGCTTAATAATCGCACCTTCATGTTCCAACTCCATCAATGCCTGCCTGACAACGGTTCGGCTGACCTCGTACATTGCACAATACTCTGCCTCACTTGGCAACATATCCCCAGTTCCTATTAGTTTTGAATCAATTTGCTGCTGGATGAATTCTTTAAGCTGTAAGTAATATGCCACCTTGCTATCAAAATCAATTTTGTTTTCCATAACATTCCCTTAACTGCTTATAGATGAAATATGACAAATAGCAAATTATTTAACTACCATAATAATATCATGAGCAGCAGAATCCATGCGCTTATAAAAATCAACTTTTAGAAGAGGGAAGTAGTTAATGGTAAGGCTATATCCTCGTTTTCGTAGGGAGAAAAAAAAAGAGACTTTATCTCTAAAGTCTCTTGAGTAGCGGGGAGCGGATTCGAACCACTGACCTCCGGGTT
>CAZMZQ010000021.1:13984-17911 GCA_964570745.1 uncultured Anaerolineaceae bacterium | reverse complement strand
CAAATACCCCCGTCTGGCGACCTTCCTGTATGTATCCTTTCAGCTCTTCTTCTGTAATAGAAGGCTCGCGGCTCACATCGATATTAAAGACTTTGATACCGAAATTTGTAGAAACGCTTAACAACTTGATCAGTGGTTTCAAAACCTTGGTCAAACCATGGATCAACGGAGATATATTGGTGACAACATCTTCGGGTTTGCTCACAGCTACCCTTTTTGGTATCAGCTCTCCTAAAACAATGGAAAAATATGTGATTGTTATCACCACCACCACTAGAGCAAGCGTATCAGCAAAAGGTGCGAGCCAGTCTATGGTTCTCATCGCCGCAGCAAGGGGAATCGAAATACTGGCACCACCAATTCCGCCAGCCAGCGTATCAATCAGTGTGATCATGATTTGAACCGCTGACAGATATTCAGCATCGGGATCTTTCAGCATTTCCAGGGCGAGCCTGGCTCCATTTTGACCCTCTTCAGCGCGTTGATGCAAGCGGGTTCGGCGGGAAGATACCATCGCAATTTCGTACATAGCGAAACCAGCGTTGACTCCGAACAACACAAAAATTAAGATGATGTTTGCATATAGGGGCATTATTTACTTTTTACTTAACTAATATAAACTTTCTAGGTGGTATTTTACCAGAGATGAACAATCAATTTTCAATCAATTGCTGCTTAGTCTTCTGAAAAGGCTATCGTGATATTCCATTAATTATCTAACAGGTTACGAGTTCATCATCCAGGAAATTAGTGAAGTTATGATAAATCCATTCTATTCTCTCATTCACAAAATCAATTCGGCTAACCGCACAATTGCAAAAAGAAAACCAGGTTCGCAATTTACGATTTTCTGGTTCGTTGGGTTGGACGCTAAAAAGCGCCCTTGCCATAGAATTAAAGAATCCACCGTGAGTAATCACTGCAACATGATCATTCGTTCCAAGGTGACGTTCTTTTAACAGATTAATTGCCGTAGTTGCCCTGGTGAGAGGAGAATCAGCAGGTTCAACCCCTCCCTGCCACCAACCTCTTTCATTGATCGGTTGATGCAGCCTGAAATCAGGAAAGTTCTCCTGAAGGTAAAGTGGGGTAACGCCATATTCATGCGTGGTGGTCGACTCTCCACCAATCAGGGTCTCGAGATAGATTCCACCGATTTCATGCACCTCGGGCAAACCATAAAGAGGAATTCCCAAAGTTTTAGAGAGAATTGTGCCAGTTTGGATCGCACGTAACATCAGGCTTGAATACAGATGTGTGAAAATAAGGTTATGGCGATACTCTCCGACGTTTTGCGGTTCACCCGAAGAACACCGTGAAGAGACGATATAGTTTGCGAGTGCCTCTGCCTGCCTGAAACCTAAATCGGTCAGGGGCGGGTCTGGGCTCCTCTCATATCCTTCTTCTTCTTTGTTTGCCCAATTAGCATTGTTGGTTGATTGTCCGTGACGAATAAAATATAGCTGCATGTTACCTCTTCTAGGCGATTATACCCGCTTGGTGAAGTCACTTCACCCGATGAACAAGATTATATAAGACCTTTTTGTTAATCCACAATTGATTACGTCCAATCTCACCGGCTGGTTTGACTAACAAAATGATATAATCTCATACCGAATTTAATGGGATAATTGAAAATAATATGTTAGACAAACTCGAATCAATACTTGAACATTTTGACGATCTCGACCAAAAGCTTGCCGAGGTTGGGCAGAATTATCAGCTCGCGGCCGAACTCTCCAAGGAACGCTCAGATCTTGAGCCTATCGTCTTGCTTGCCAAAGAATACAAAAACAACCTGGATAAAACTAAAGAAACCGAGGAGCTGATCGAAGTCTCTGAAGGTGAGTTGCTTGACCTGGCAAAAATGGAGCTCGAAGAACTGGAAGCACGCAAAGTCGAACTTGAAGACTTGCTCAAATCCAAACTTGTGCCTAAAGATCCGCGCGATGACCGCAACGTTATTGTAGAGATCCGCGCAGGCACTGGTGGTGATGAAGCTGGATTGTTCGTTTCCGACCTGCTGCGCATGTACCTTAAATATGCCGATATTCACCATTATAAAACGGAGATTATTTCAGCAAACGAGACCGGTATTGGTGGATATAAAGAAGTCACCTTCACCATCAAGGGCAAGGGCGCATATTCACGCTTCAAATTTGAGTCTGGTGTCCACCGCGTTCAGCGCGTTCCTGAAACCGAATCGCAGGGGCGCATCCACACCTCAACCGTAACCGTGGCAGTTCTGGCTGAAGTTGACGACATCGAAATCGACATCCCCGACTCCGACATCGAAATCGACGTCTTCAAATCAGCTGGCGCCGGTGGACAGAACGTGCAGAAAAATATGACCGCTGTGCGCATCCACCACAAACCAACCGGCATTATCGTCGCCTGCCAGGACGAACGCTCGCAACTGCAAAACAAAACCCGGGCTATGAGCGTGCTTAAGGCGCGTCTCTATGAAATTGAAGAGGAAAAGCGCCAGAGCGAACTCGACGCAGCTCGTCGATCCCAGATTGGCACAGGCGAGCGCTCTGAGAAGATCCGTACTTATAACTTCCCTCAGTCGCGCGTTACTGATCACCGCATCAACGTATCTTCCTTTAATATGGCGGGAGTGATGGATGGTTATGAGCTGGATACTTTCATCGATGAATTAAGGCACGCCGAAGAAGCAGAACGCCTGGCAAACTTTGAGAGCAATGGAAAATGATCACTTTTCTGAACGCAATCTTCGCGATCAGTTAAGAGAGATTGACCAACCTCACCAAATTGCGTTGGCATTGGTGGCACATGTCCTCCAAAAACCAAAGACCTGGCTGTTGGCTCACCCTGAAGCACACCTTTCATTTACGCAACAGGGTCAATTAGATTCCCTTTTGGAACGACTTGAAGCTGGAGAACCACTTCCCTATATTCTGGACCAACAGGCTTTTTTTGGGCTGCTTTTTGAGGTTAACCCAGCAGTTCTGATCCCTCGTCCGGAAACAGAACTGTTGGTGGAAGAAGCCTTGGAGTGGCTGCTGGAAAACCCATATGCTCGCACAGGTTTGGATGTAGGCACTGGATCTGGTTGTATTGCAATCAGCCTGGCTGTCAACTGCCCCGACCTGAAGATGATCGCAACAGACGTGTCCGCTGAAGACCTGCAAATTGCCAACCGCAACGCTAATCGCCATCAAATCCAGGAGCGGATTCGGTTCTTGCAATGCGATTTATTACCTTCTGATTTACCCAAAGTTGATTTAATTTGTGCCAACCTGCCCTATATTCCCACAGCAAAATTATCGCAAGTGAACAGTTTACCGTGGGAGCCAAGGCTGGCACTGGATGGTGGAGAGGACGGGCTTGGTCTTATCCGTAAACTACTTCAAAAGACAGCGCTGCTAACATCTCTGCCAGGATTAATTCTGATTGAGACCGAAGAAACACTGGGCGATGCAACGGTTGCAATGGCGAAGGAATGCTTCCCTGCTGCCCGGATAACACTGCTGAAAGACCTCTCTGGACGCGACAGACTGGTTAGAATTGAAAACAAAGCATGAAGGAATATAACACTCAAATTTGTTCCACTTCTGATCCTCGCTCGTTTAAGAAGGCGATCGACCTGCTGTATAACGGAGAGCTGGTTGCGTTTCCAACTGACACCGTATACGGACTGGCTGGCAACCCGTTCAACCTCGCAAGCCTTCAAACTATATATACGGTCAAGCAGCGACCCGAAGAAAAAGCGATTCCAGTTCTGATTGGTAATACCGAACAACTGGCTCAAATTACCACGGACATCAATCCTAAGATTCTGGCATTAATGGAAGCCTTTTGGCCTGGTCCACTCTCATTAGTTTTGCCCAAACATCAGGACCTTCCGCTGCTTCTAACGCCCTATCCCGGTTTGGCAGTCAGGATGCCAGCCCATGCTTTCGC
>CAZMZQ010000021.1:11379-13884 GCA_964570745.1 uncultured Anaerolineaceae bacterium | reverse complement strand
CATGGACCTCTGAAAGTTATCACCGCCACCTACCTTTCGCAGGATCAGAACATACGTTGGGTGGTTGAGTTTGCTGTCCCCGATCAATATCCGTTTCTCCTGCAGCGCATGAGCATAGAAAACCTGGGAACTGAAGTCTTCAGACCAGACCGGTTTGTTTTCGCTTCAATCGAACCGGGTTCGCTGAATTTTTTCGACAAAGTTTCTTCAAACACTGCCTTCTATAGCAATGGCTGGCAGAGCTGGTCACCATCCGGCACCTGGCGCTATGGGCAGCGTCAGGTACGCAGCCGGCTTAAGGGTTTCTCTTATCCCATGCTCTATGACCATGGCACACCTATAACCCGCAAACGATCCAGTTTTTCTTCTGACATGTTTGCAGCCGTCCTCGACCTTGACGTACAGACAGGGTTAATTGGGGGTTTCCTCTCGCAAAAGGAGCAATTTGGCAGCCTCGAATGTAAACTGCACCCCGAACCAGAGCTGAATGTTTGGGCGAATTGTGACAGGGTTCACCTGAACCCTGGTAAACAGCTGCAAAGCGACTGGTTTGCATGGCAGTTTATCGACACAAAGACTTCCCAGCCTTTCGAGGCCTATTTTGCTGCTGTATCGCGTGAAAACCTGGTTAAAGAGCGCATCCAAACCCCGGTTGGCTGGTGCTCCTGGTATTACTATTTTCAAAATATCACACCAGCAGAAATTCAGAAAAACTTAACCACATTGACAGATCTAAAGGACAAACTCCCGATTGATTACTTCCAAATTGACGACGGTTTCGAGCAGGATGTCGGCAGTTGGTTTAAGTTTCATCCAGGCTTTCCTGATGGGATCGCTCCCTTTTCAGACAAAATTCGACAGGCTGGTTTTACACCTGGAATTTGGTTGGCGCCGTTCATCGTTGAATCCCGGTCAGAGTTGAAACGTGATCATCCTGAATGGTTTTTGCGCAGCCAGTTTGGAAGAACTGTCAACAGCGGTTTCGTCTGGAATTGGTTTGGGAGTGCACTGGACCTCACCCATCCGGAAGTTCAGGATTTTGTTCGCCAGGTGATCACAACTGCTGTGAATGATTGGAATTACCCCTACCTCAAACTTGATTTTCTTTATGCTGCCGCCCTTCCAGGGTTTCATTTTGACCCAACCCTCACCCGTGCTCAGATACTGCGAAAAGCCCTTGAACTGATACGCCAGGCGGCAGGAGAAGAAACACTGCTCCTTGGATGTGGCTGCCCGATTGGCTCAGGTATCGGCATTTTTGACATCATGCGTATCAGTGCCGATGTCAGTCCCGCTTGGGAACCTGAAATCTACGGGTTAAAATCCCCCTTCAAAAAAGAACCTAATATGCCCAGCGCTCGCAACGCCATTCAAAATATCCTCTCCCGAGCAGGCATGGACCCCCATTTGTGGGTGAATGACCCTGACTGTCTCTTGGTCCGCGAAGATTCAAGCCTTAGCCTGGCAGAGGTTCAATCGCTTGCAACCGCAATCAGCATCACTGGGGGAGCCATCCTGATATCAGATGATATGACAACGCTTGGTCCTGAACGGTTAAGAATTGCAGCCAACCTGCTGCCACCATTACCACCCAATCCAATCGTAAAAGACCTGTTCACGAGCAATATGCCTTCTCAGCTTGAGCAAACGCTCGTAAATCCGGAAGGCGAGTGGAAGCTGGTCGCACTATTCAATTGGGAAGACGAGCCTGCAGACTTGATTCTCAATCTCAACGATTGGGGGTTGCGTGGGCAGCTTCAACTTATGCGTGAATTCTGGAGCGGTGAGATCACCACTATTGTAGACCAGCACATTTTTAAGCAGGTTCCTCCTCATGGGGTACGGCTGATTGCATTACGTCCACCATCAACGGTCAGTTACCTTGGGAGCGACTTGCATCTCTCGCAAGGGACAGAGTTAAAAAGCTGGGCTGTTGATGATTCGAAACTTGAATTCACGCTCGATCTGAGAAGAGTGATTGATGGTAACTGTTATCTTTGGCTACCATCAACCCCTTCACAAGTGCTTCAGGACGGGATTCCTGTTGATTACCAGGCAATTGATGACAACATTTTCAAAATCCCCGTCATCCTTCAACCAGACTGCAGGATTCAGGTTATTTTTTGACCTGGTGTGATGATTTTTACAATGATGGAAAAATGAACCAAATATTTTACAGGGAGTGACCAAAGATATAAAAAAGGCACTGGTATCGATCCAGTGCCCATCTTTTTCTCAAACCTCAAACGGCATTAATTACTTTTCAGTCTCGTCGATAATTTTAACGTCTTCACTTTCTGAAGACACTGCTTTTTTCGCCCGAGATTTGCTGATTGATTTGCGAATTGCTCGAACCAGGAAGTAGATACCTACCCCCAGCGGGATCAGGAAGGGCAAACAGGTGATTCCAAATCGGATCAGGAAGTCAACAATATCCTGGAAGCTGCGCACCAGTCTTTCGATGGATTCCTTCACCACGCCCTGGGGTTTCCAGCCGCCGATCTC
>CAZMZQ010000021.1:0-11279 GCA_964570745.1 uncultured Anaerolineaceae bacterium | reverse complement strand
CCAGTCTTTCGATGGATTCCTTCACCACGCCCTGGGGTTTCCAGCCGCCGATCTCGATCGACTTCAGGGAAGCTTCTGCCACAAAATCTACAGACAACGAAGACAAATCTGAGGATTCCTGCAGGTACTTAATGTGTCCCTCAAGCACTTCAATCTGGCTGCGAATTTCAGTCAACTCACGAAATACGCTCATCGTCGCTTCCAGATCCTCTGTGTTTTCCATCAGAACCACAAGCTGATCCTCTGCGGCTTTAAGGTTGCGCAGCCGGCTGTTTGAATCGACGAAATCGGAAGTTACATCCTGACCGGACAAGCTTTCGGATAGAATGCCATCTTTGCCAGTAGCAGAAAGCTGCCGCACTTCTTCCATTGCTTGTTCAAGCTTGGCAGATGGAACCCTGATGGTAATATAAGTGTGTGCATAAGAAACATTGTTGTAGGTTGTATCGGTATAACGTTCGGTGCTGACCACATATCCACCCAATTGTTTTGCCAGGTTAGAGGTCGAACGCATCGCTTCAACCGTATCCGCAACAGAAACTCGCAAAGAAGCTGTTTGGATGACCATACGTTCCTGGCTGCTTTTATTGCCAGACTCCTCAAACTCTGCCATGGGGGACTCATATGAACCGCCTTCATAACCCATGTCATAAACTTCCATGGCTGGGGAAGAATAATTTTGGACAGATTGTACACCACAAGCCGAAACCAACATCAAAACGACCAAACTTAGAATAGCGATTTTCTTCTTCATTTTTCTCCTCTTATTAACGATTTCACTGATAAGACGTGGATAAATACTCAAAAGTTCCGTCCCCGGACAAAAATAAAGAATTTCGTCACCAGATGTAGTAACTTAAGTCCCCGTCCGAAGGCGTGTCGCCTGCCTCGGGGGTATGCCGAGTTTCATAATGCGATCCTGAACACCAGTAATATCATATTCAACGCGGTAAAAACCCCAGGTTTGTTCATCGTCATCCCAGATCACATAAGAAGCGCGGGGGTCAAAATCCCGCGGCTGCCCTACTGAGCCCGGGTTCAGAATAAAACGTCCGTCAGCTTGCCAGCGATCACCGTGCTTGGGCAAAAGCGTATCGATCGAACCATTCTTTTTCTGAATGAATATGACCGGTACATGAGAATGACCCACCAGGCAGCCCTGACTTTCAAAATGTTTGAAATTTTCTCTGGCAGTCGACGGTCCCAATATATATTCCCAAATCGGGTTTCGCGGACTGCCATGAACAATAGTGAGATTATCCGAATCAATTCTAAGTTTCAGAAGCTCAAGAAAATCTCTCGTGTTCCGGTTAACCATCCCAGCCTGCACCTTGATTGCGTCAGCCGCTTCAAGATTAAAACGATCAATCGGGATACATTCCATCAATGCCGCGTCGTGGTTGCCCATTAATGCAAGCAGGTTTGGAAGATTTCGAAGCAATTCTACACATTCATCAGGATCCGGTCCGTATCCGACCACATCTCCCAGGAACCAAACCTGATCAACCGACCCGGCATCCGCCAACACTGCCTTAAATGCATTCAGATTCGCATGAATGTCTGAGATTACCAGCGTCCGCATCGATCAGGGCATACTGAAGCTGATGCTCCAGTCTCCATTCTCGATCTCGATCGGGGAAGTTAGTCCAAAAATTGCTATCCAGGTATTACCTGGTTTGAGATAGAAAGTGTATCCATCACTGTCAAAATATTGTATGGGCGAGGTGCTTTGTGGAGTCTTCCAGGTTACGTCAAAAACCATGCCATCTCTGAACACAGTAGCTTTTTGACCATCTGAATTACCAATTAAATCAATGTTATGCAGAGTGTCTTTCAGTTGAGTGTAACGTGCCTGCAGCAGAATCACATTCGAGAATTCAAGCGCTTCCCCGGTGTTTTGATCAATCAGGGGTTTGAACTGTTCTCCCGTCGCTTCACCATAAGCCCAGAGAGTATATTTGCCCGTTTCGGGGTTGTAAACCCAACGGCTATAATCTGCATAAGAGTAATAGACCCATGCACTTTCGCCTTTTTGTCCGCCTTTGGGCACATCTTCAGAAAAAGCCATCCCGTGCAAATCAGGGTTCTCATTACCATAACCGTTCTGGGTAAAATAATCAGAAAGAGCAGCAGAATTTGCCCTTACGCTGTAAACAACGTTTCGTCCGTCATCACAAACCCCGGGACATAGATATTTGTCAGTAAAGTAGCGTCCGGGAATGTAAGAGCCTATGTAAGGCAAAACATCGTTCATGTCGCCGCCGGTCGATCCAATCACTGCTTCATAAAGGCTGCCCAGCTGACCGTCAACACGGCGAATAGACCGAATGGGGCCAATAAAGTCGCTATCCTGTCCATAATAAAGGGCGGCAAAACGATTGGCACCCCAGCCAATAAAGTATTCAAAGACAATGTCTGCCGACGAGAGTCCCCAATGGGGTTGGTAGTCGATTTGGTGATTGGATACTTTCATGATCACCGGTCGGCGCTTCAACAAATCTGGGTTTTCCACCTCCAGACCTGTCAATGGGTTAACGCCTTCAGGATATTCATTGGGTCCAACAATTACCGGCGTAGGTGGCTGTGTGGCAGTCGGTGTAGGGGTAGGCTCAGGGGTTGCTGTTTGGGTTGGTTCAGGCAGCCTTGCAGTTTGAGAAGCCTGGAGTTCTGAAAATACTGCTGTAACTGTACCAGCAATGGCAGTTTGTTGAGCCGGGCTCAATTCGCCGGTGTTTTTTGGACCACAAGCGGAGAGAACAAATATCAAGACAAACAAAATAAAAAACAGGTTTCTGGTTTTCATGTTACCTTCCTTGTTCATCTAAATTTTACCTCAAGCTTAATTTGTCAATCAAGTATCTGTTGCTGCCCTTCGTTTTTAGAAACCCAAATTTTCAGGTTTAATCGCTTGTCAGAAGTTCCATACGGCTGATACCGGCATCGAATGGGCGGGCTAAATGATGGTGAACAACCATGGCAGCTGTAGACTGTTCCGGCACCAGTTGAAAACCAGAGGTCAGGTTCATTCCCAGCTCCTTTTCTGCCGGCAGCAGTTCAAAGACCTTGGGGTGTTCCTTCAACCATGGCAAAGCCGGGTAGCCCCACGAATAGCGAAAACCCTGTTCTGGTTCAAGCCCCAGCTCCTTACGAATATGCATGTGAATATATTCCGCAGTCGCTTCCGCCATTTGAACAGCGAGACCGTGAAGAAAATAGCCTTCAGAATATTGGTTTTGCTGGTTTAATTGGTCAATATGCCGTGTGGCATTGCTGCCAACCGTAACAATTTGCAGGGGTAACACGTCCATCTGCTCGCTGCCAACCGGCAAAAAGTAATCACTAAGGCATAGTCTTTCATCGTCCTTTTGCCTGGGGAAGTTTAGACGCAATCTCTCGGAGAACGATTTCAAATCTGGCAGATCCGGCTGATAAACAATAATATCATTCCCATCAGCCAAAACCGGAAAATAGCCATAAAGTGCCTGTGGGTTTATCCAACCCTCGCGCTGAGCTTCTGCGAGCATGCGCTCTCTTCTCCGGTCAAATTCGGCACGAATTTCCTGCCATTCCTGACCACGCAGTTGTTTTGCCCCCCAGTTGATGCGGTACAAACTGGTCAGATCAAGGAATTTTGCCACCTCCTCAAAGGGGATGTTTTCAGGTTTGTGGATATCGAAGGCTTCGACCTTTGGGATAAACCCTGCTGGGGTCACACTTGATTGCCAGGGTTCAACAACTTCTACTTCAGTTGTAGACACAGGCTTTGTATCAACGCCAACTTCATCTTTGATGAATAGGTCAGCCCTCTTTTGTGGATCGACAAGTTGATCCATGATCGTAAGTCCATCAAAAGCGTCGTTGCAATAAAAGATACCAGCTTTGTACCTGCCCAGTTCGCCACCTTCTTCGATTCTATCTGCAAACTGACCATTAATTGCCGCTCCCCCGATCAATATCGGAAGTTCCAACCCTCGACGCTGCAGTTCGTAGGCGATCAGCGGCATTTGCTTGCTGGTTGTGACCAACATTGCGCTCAAACCAATCGCGTCCGCCTTTTCATCGATTGCACATTTAATGATCGATTCGGCTGGAGCCTGTTTGCCCAAATCGATCACTTCATACCCGTTATTAGACAAAATTGTCTTGACCAGGTTTTTACCGATGTCATGCACATCACCGTAAACCGTTGCCAAAACCAGTTTACCTTTGCTAAGTCCTTCCTTCTTCTCAAGAAATTTCTCAAGGTGGTTAACAGCTTGTTTCATCACCTCAGCAGATTGCAAAACAAAGGGCAAAATGAGCTCACCAGTACCAAAACGTTCGCCGACTTCTTTCATCGCAGGCAGGAGCACCTCGTTCAACACTTCAACAGCAGCCTCACCCTTTTCCAGGTCAGATTCTTCCAGAAGCAGATCAATATCATCCTCCATACCATTCTTCTGCCGCAGAACAATGCGATGGTAGGTCCTTTCTCTCACACTCATACCTTCAAAAGGATTAGCTTTGGTCATCCCCTCCGCTTCATTAGAGCTGTGAGTATCAAACCAGGTCACCAGGGTTTCCAGTGCATCAGGCGTACGATTGAAAATCAGGTCTTCCGCCAACGTTCTTTCTTCGTCAGTAATCTCTCCGTATGGACGGATATGAGCAGGATTCACAATCGCCATATCCAGCCCTCGCTCAACAGCATGATGCAAAAAGACGCTGTTGATCAGTTTACGGGCAGGCTGCGAAAGCCCGAATGAAACATTGCTGACACCCAGGCAGGTATGAACACCAGGCAGTTCTTTTTTAATAGCTTCGATTCCTTTGAGTGTTTCAATCGCTGAATCGCGCCAGATTTCCTCGCCAGTGGCAAGGGTGAAAGTAAGGGGGTCAAAAACCAGATCTTCGGTTCTTAATTGAAAATCCTGTGTCGCCATTTGCACCAGGCGTTGGGCTATTTCGAGCTTGCTTTGAGCTGTCTTTGCCATGCCCTGCTCGTCAATGGTCAGGCACATAACAGCCGCACTGTATTCTTTGGCTAATGTAAATACCTTGCCCACTTTTTCTTCACCTGCTTCGAGGTTCGTGGAATTGATCAGGCAGCGTCCCGGAGCAGCCTGCAGAGCAGCTTCCATAACAGCTAATTCGGTTGTATCAATTATTAAGGGTACCGGTACTTCAAGGCGCAGCCGTTTAACAATCTTCGTCATCAACTCGGCTTCATCGCTGCGTTCGGTCGTTGCAACACTAATGTCTAATCCATGCGCGCCAAAATCAAGCTGATCGCTGGCAACCTGCATAATCGCATCATAATCCTCAGCCAACAGTAATCGTTTGAACGCTTTTGAGCCCTGTGCATTCATGCGTTCACCGATAATAAACGGGGGTGGACTTTGCTTTATCTGAACAGCTTGAACCGCTGATGAAAGCATGGCTTCGCTCTCAACTTCGGGTTGCTTTCGATTAACCATGCGGACTTTTTCTGCAAGTGCGGCAATGTGTTGCGGTTCACTGCCACAACAGCCGCCAACAATTCGCACACCGAAAGTCTGAACATAATCACTTAGCTGCTGTGAGAATTCATCTGGAAGCATTGGGTATATTGCTTCACCATCAACGTTCAATGGCAAACCAGCATTGGGAATACAGGAGATCGGCAAGGTCGAATGAGAGGTCAGGTATTGGATAGACTCACGCATGTGCTCCGGACCGGTTGAGCAATTGAGACCGATCACATCTACACCCATCCCTTCCAGGATTGTAGTCACAGCACTGATATCAGTGCCCAGCAGCATCTTGCCGTTCACATCCAGCGTAACCTGGGCTTGAATCGGAAGCCAAATCCCCTCTTCCATAAAAGCCTGTTTGATTCCGTTGATCGCAGCTTTTACTTCCAGAATGTCATTAGAGGTTTCAATCAGCAGCAAATCGACCCCACCACGGATCAAACCGGAAGCTTGCTCTCGAAATACATCCTTAAGCTCATCAAAGCTGATATCTGACATTTCCGGATCATTTGTGGAAATCAGTTTTCCTGAAGGACCCATCGAACCGGCGACAAAACGTGGCTTTTCGCTTGTGGAAAATTCGTCTGCTGCCTCCCGGGCTAAAGACGCCGCCGTCTTGTTCAGTTCGAAGGCACGTTCCTGCAGCCCGTAATCCACCAAGGTTAGGCGGTTTGAGCGAAAGCTATCAGTCTCAATAACGTCTGCCCCTGCTTCCAAAAAAGAACGATGCACCGACAAAACCGCTTCGGGTTTGGTAAGCACCAATACATCATTACATCCCACCCATTCTGGTTTGCCAAAATCTTCGTCGGTGAGGTTTTTGGACTGGAGAGTTGTACCCATCGCGCCATCAAAGATCAAAACATCACGGTCAAGCGCTTCCAGGTATGAATTGTTTTTTTTCATTAGTTTCTCCGTATGTCCTTGCAATACAAAAAACGCCTCCTCGAGGCATCCTGCAACTGTTGATTCCAATGTCGAGTTTATCATAAGTTCCAACGAGCTTCAACGAAAAAGAGAATGCTTCAATCGGCCGTAAAGGGGGATAAATCATGTATAATTTCTTTATGCAAAATCCCTCACTTCAGCCTTTACGATACTACCTGCCTGCAATCCTTGTCCTGGATTTGCTGGGAGGGGGCGGGTTATACCTTGTCATGACCAGATCTTTGCCGACCATTGGTCCACGATGGCTGTTTTATTTTTTCCTTCTCATCCTGGTAACAGGTCTTTTTCTTCCTGTCACCTGGTTCATTAATCGCCGTTTCACTTCCAACCCACCAGCCGGACAAAACGTGATCATTCGCCAGGCTGTCTGGTTTGGTGTTTTTGCAGCTTTGCTCAGCTGGCTGCAAATTGGTCGCGTGCTCACTTTTCCCCTCGGCATCATTATGGGTGTTGCCTTGATCCTGGTCGAATTCCTCATCCGCACCTGGGAACGCAGCCGCTGGAAGCCTTCTCAATCTGGTTAAAATGAACCACTATCGTTCAATTCCATCGGTCGATCACCTCTTAAATCTACCGGATATGGCTCCGTTGTTAGAAGAATATGGGCATGCCTGGTGTGTCAGCGCCATACGCTCCGTCCTGGATCAATTGAGACAGCCGACCAAAGACTCCGCCCCCGTTCCTGACGACCGCACAATCCTACAGGAAGTGGAAACAGTGCTTAATAAAGAAACTGAGCTAACCCTCAGATCGGTGATCAACGCCACCGGTGTCATATTGCATACGAACCTCGGGCGTGCCCCGCTTAGCGAAAGCGCTCTTGAAGCTATACGTGAGATCGCTGGGGGCTATTCCAGCCTTGAATACGATCTCAAAAAAGGAAAACGCGGCAAGCGCGATATCCATGCCGCTGATCTTCTGAGCAAGTTAACCGGTGCTGAAGGTGCTTTGGTCGTCAATAACAACGCTGGTGCGGTCATGCTAACCCTGGCTGCCCTGGCAAATCGCAAAAAAGTCGCTATCTCACGCTCGCAGTTGGTCGAAATCGGGGGTGGATATCGCATCCCTGAAGTAATGCGCCTTTCAGGGGCTAAACTGCTCGAGATTGGTACCACTAACCGAACACATCTCAAAGATTATGAAGAAGCAGTCGAAGATGGTGCCAGCCTTTTCCTGCTTGCGCATCAATCCAACTTTAAAATCATCGGTTTTACAACCATGCCACTTTTAACAGAAATCTCAACCCTGGCCAAAGCGAATTCATTGCCAGTTGTATACGATTTAGGTTCCGGTGCATTGATCGATGTGAATGAGTTCGGCCTTGAAAATGAACTGACCGTCCAGCAAGCTCTAAAAGAAGGTGCTGACCTGGTTTGCTTTTCGGGTGATAAATTGCTTGGTGGTCCTCAGGCTGGATTGATCGTTGGCAAAGCTGACCTGATTGCAAAAATCCGAACACATCCTTTTTACCGTGCGCTAAGAGCAGACAAACTTTGCCTGGCAGCTCTAAATGCAACCTTGTTGGAATATCTCAAAGGAAAAGCGGACGAGGAAGTTCCTGTCCTCGCGATGCTTTCCCAGAAACCCGAAAAGTTAAAAGAACGGGCGAGCTATTGGCAAGCTCGCCTGGGCACAGGTGAAGTAGTTGAAAGTAATTCGACCATCGGTGGAGGCAGCTTGCCGGAACAAGAACTGCAAACCTGGTGCCTGGCAATTACCCCAAATTCAGCGAAACGGTTTACCTCCCGATTGCGTCAATTCAACCCGCCTGTAATCGCAAGGATCGAAAATGAACAGGTATTGCTCGACCCCCGCACCATATTTCCTAAAGATGAAGAAATTTTATTAAGTCACTTATCAAACGCCATAGCAGAGGATTAAAAATGAAAAAAGACCTTGAACAATTAATGAAAAGCAACAATGCCGATGTACTTTGGATCAGCGGAGCAGCACAACACAACCCTTCGATGGTGTATTTCACCGGTGGAATTCATGTGACTGGTGCAGACTTATTCATTATCCCAGAAAAGACTCCGATCCTGTTTCACGGTATGATGGAACGCGAAGAAGCCGCGAAAACTGGCTATGACCTGATCTCTTATTCCAAATACCCGATCAATGATTTCCAGAAACCTGCAAAGGGGAATCTGCTTGAAGCTAACGCACTGCGTTACAAGAAAATGTTCGAAGATATCGGAATCACAAAAGGCACCATACTCCTTTATGGATCCAGGGAAGTTGGTCCTTTTTATTCGCTGGTGAAAAGACTCCAGGAATTGCTCCCAGAACTGGACATCAAAGGCGATTTTGATGAAGCAGTAATCATGGAAGCTCGTGCGACCAAAGACCCTGCAGAAATTGAAGAAATCCGAAAAATTGGAAAAATTACAGTAGACGTTGTCTCAAGAATCCAGGAATATCTAAGCGAGCAAGAAGTTGTAGGTAAAACACTGGTAAAAGACGATGGCAGTCCGCTCACGATTGGTGATGTAAAAGCTTTGATCAATCTCTGGCTGGCAGAAGCCGGCGCAGAAAACCCGGAGTCAACCATATTTGCAATCGGCAGGGATGGCGGCATCCCTCACAGCGGCGGCACGCCAGGAGACACGATCGAACTGGGTAAAGCAATCGTATTTGATATCTTCCCCTGCCAGGCAGGAGGCGGTTACTTTTACGATTTCACTCGCACATGGTGCCTCGGCTATGCCCCTGATGAGGTTCAGGAAGCTTACAACCAGGTCAAATCCGTATATGACCAGGTTGTTTCAGAGCTTGAACTGGGAGTGCACGCAGCTGGCTACCAGGAACGTACCTGTGAATTGTTTGAAGAAATGGGGCACGCCACGATTCGTCAGAATCCAGCAATTGAAGAGGGTTACATCCACAGCCTCGGGCACGGTCTGGGACTGGATGTGCATGAAAAACCTTGGTTTGGGCGCAAGGAAGACCCAACAAACAACCTGAGGATTGGATCAGTCTTTACAATCGAACCTGGGCTCTATTACCCAGGCATAGGCTTTGGCATCCGTCTTGAAGACAGCTGGTATGTTGCCGAAGACGAAAGTTTTCATAAGTTTGTTGATTATCCAATGGAGCTGGTGGTCCCAATGAAAGGCAGTTAGAAGTGAAAAATAAACATCTTCGCATCCTGGGAATAGAAAGTTCCTGCGACGAGACAGCTGCAGCTGTCGTTGAAGGCGGTCGAGTGATTTTGAGCAATGTGATCGCCAGTCAGGTAGATCTGCATGCCCAATTTGGTGGGGTCTATCCGGAGTTGGCGTCCAGAGAACACGTACGTGCAATTTATGCCGTCGTCACTGAAGCTCTGAAAGAAGCTCACCTGCAGATAAGCGATCTGGATGCCATCGCTGTGACACGTGGGCCTGGTCTAGCCGGTTCGCTCGTTGTTGGAGTCAACATGGCTAAAGCCCTGGCTTTTTCGGCAGAATTACCTGTCCTTGGTGTGAACCACCTCGAAGGGCACCTTTATTCCGCCTGGCTCTATACGGCAGATTCAAAGCCAACACCCGAGCCCAGGTTGCCCATAGTTGCCTTGTTAGTATCCGGAGGGCATACCGAATTGGTATTAATGAAAGACCACCTGCAGTATGAAACATTGGGAAACACCATGGACGACGCTGCCGGTGAGGCATTTGATAAGGTCGCTCGTCTGCTTGATCTATCGTATCCCGGTGGTCCTTCAATCCAGCAAGCCGCCCAGACAGGAAACCCTCGTGCATTCAACTTTCCTAAAGCTCGTCTGGATGGCAAGTACGATTTTTCATTTAGCGGTCTTAAAACAGCGGTCTTACGAACCGTGGAAGATATCCAAAAAGCTGGGAAACCTATCCCGGTGGCGGATATCGCTTCCAGCTTTCAACAAGCTGTCGTTGATGCATTGTATGAGAAAACGATTGCCGCTGCAGAAGAATTCAAAGCCCAGGAGATTATCGTAGCTGGTGGGGTCAGTGCCAATCGTGCGCTGCGGGAGACTTTCCGGTCACAAACAAAATTCCGTGTGCATATCCCCCATATACGCCTCTGTACTGACAACGCAGCGATGATCGCAGCAGCTGCATTTCGCCATCTGGATGTGGGCGAGGAGCAAGATCTCGATTTTGACGTGCAGGCAAACATGCCATTGGTCGCCAATCGGTAAATTGGTTGGTTCATTTTTTTGATTGATGCTTTTGTATGCAGAATGACAAACCAAATCGTACAAACGGAATCCCAACAGGTAAACAACAATCTCAAGATTGATGAAAAAACCTGCCAAATGAATAAATTTCGCTACGGTTTGCCCTGCCCTGCCTGCGGAAGCGATGCAGTAAATTATGATGGACTTCTCAACCTGGTGTGTCCGGATTGTGGACTTCATCAGGGCGGAGCGTTTACCTGATAATTTAGGATAATCAGCCAGTTGGTTGAAAAAAGGAGTTGAAATGGATGTAAGTGTTGTCTGGAAAGAAGGAATGGAATTGACCGCATATACTGAGGGCGGACATTCCCTCACAATAGATGCTTCGGAAGCAAGCGGTGGACATAATAAAGGGCCTGTTCCGATCGCCTTTTTAGCAATTGGGACAGCTGGATGTGCCAGTCTGGATGTCATTGCAATTCTACGCAAGAAAAAAGTGGACTTCAGTGCCTATGAATGCAAAGTTAAAGTTGAAAGCCGCCAAGAGCATCCTCACGTTTTCACAAAAATGCATTTTGAATACATAGTTACCGGCAAGAACATCCAGCTCAAAGATGTGGAACGGTCAGTTCAACTGACGGAAGACAAGTATTGCCAGGCGATCGCAATGATGTCAAAGACTGCGGAGATTGTTCATACGA
>CAZMZQ010000020.1:2003-18183 GCA_964570745.1 uncultured Anaerolineaceae bacterium | reverse complement strand
TTCCAGTCAGATGAGTTTGAACTGGATATCAAAAGTGTCCTGGTAGATATGAATTTCACCTGGGAAGAAATAGAAAAAACCGCGAAAAAACTTGAGGTCGACCCTCCGGATAGAGCTGAAATTATTAATGAAGCGTTGTTAATGCAGGAGCAGCGTCTTGAAAGCCATCAATCATACACCCGTGCCTACCTCGATATCCCGCGCTGGGGTAGTGACAAAAACTGGGAAGCCCTTGCCAATTTATTGCTGCGATACTATTACGATGTCTACCTGCTGCCTCCGGGTTGGGTTCGCTTAAAATTGCTCCCCAAACTGGCTGACACAATTTCTGCCGACGAATTGAACGACCTGGCCGATTTTCCGACCAAAAGTGAACTGGCACAAAGCATTCATATGGTGGAAGAGAATGCAGACTGGGCGACCGAGCGATATGTTGAGTTTAACTTGCGCCTGGTCATCAGCATTGCCAAACGTTTCCGTGGACGCGGTATTCAAATGATGGACCTGATTCAAGAAGGCAACATTGGCTTGCTCAAGGCAATTCAAAAATTCGACCCAGCTAAAGGTTTTCGTTTCAGTACCTATGCCACCTGGTGGATTAAACAATCCATCAGCCGATATATTCTCGAAAATGCCCGTACCATACGCATACCGGTACATATGGTTGAACAAATCAGCAGATTGATGAAAGTGCAGCACGATATGGTGCAAACACTTGGTCGCGACCCTACTTTCTCTGAATTGGCAGTTCGTTCCGGATTTCTGTCAGATGAAGATGTAAAAGCTATCGAAGAAATTGACGGCAACCGCGAGCTGGCTGATCCTGGATTGCTGCATCGTTGGGATGAAGCCTCGCAAAAGGTTGAGAATGTTATTAAGACGTCTGAAGAACCTGTCTCTCTTGAAAGCCCTGTTGGCGACGCCGAAGAAAGCACCCTGGCAGATTACATCGAGGATGAAGACTCTGAAGAACCAATTGAAGAAGTGTTGCGTGGTGCCTTAAAAGAGACTGTCAGACAAACCCTCGGCTCTCTGACTGACAGGCAGCGAGAGGTGCTTGAATTGCGGTTTGGATTGGTCGACGGTGTTTATCACTCACTGGCTTCAGTGAGCGAACGGATAGGATTGACGCGTGAACGAGTGAGACAGATCGAAGCTACTGCTTTACGCCGTCTACGCGATCCCTCCCGCAGCAACCCTCTGCAGGAATTTGTGGAAGGGGATTGAGCATTGTGGTTGTCATCCTGAGTGAAACGAAGGATCTATGCGCGTAGATCTAAAAGATTCTTCACTTCGTTCAGAATGACAGAACATTTGTCATACAGAATGACGAATTGGAGCGCACATGTCTTATCAAACGGTTTTCTTCCAAAACTCAAACGACTTCCTCGAGAAAACGTTAACCGATCTGGCTAAAGATGAAACCCGCAACAACCTGATGCTCGGTTTGGCGCTGCGATTGAAAGAAAACCTCTATGCATACGGTGAGGCGGACCCTTTGATGGCTGTCGTCATGGATGCTGCCGGAAGAAATATTGCGAAAGCGGTGATGACGCCGCCTTTTCCAATGATTGTAGACAGCAACCCTGTAGATGAAACTGCATTGAAAGCCCTTGCCTATGCGTTGATTTCCGATAACTGGCAGCTACCAGGTGTGAATGGAGTAGTTGAAGTTAGTGATAGCTTTGCCCACATCTGGCAGAAACGAACCGGCCAATCCGCCAAATTGCAAATGCGGCTTCGCGCCTATGAGCTGCGGGAGGTAACCGAGGTCGATTATCCGGATGGTCATATGCGCATAGCCGTAGAGGAGGACGCTCAACAGGCGGCCGATTTGCTAAACGCGATGAGGGTTGAACTGAATTTGCAAGGACGCAGCTCAACTGTTGAGAGTGTTCTCGAAATTATTTGTAAGAAACGAGTGTTTTTTTGGGAAACTGCAGCAAAAGTGGTCAGCGTGACCATTGCCAATCGTCCGCAGATTAAAGGGATTTGCATCAGTGGGGTCTACACACCACCTGAACACAGACGAAAAGGTTATGCCCGTGCTCTTGTTGCTGAAGCCTCGAAAGAAATGCTCTCAAGAGGTTTTGAAATCACGAACCTGTTCACCGATCTTTCAAACCCTACAAGCAACAAAATCTACCAGGAAGTTGGCTATAAGCCAGTTTGTGATTATCACCAATATTTATTTGAATAAGGAACATTGTCCTGGTGCTATGAGTGAAACGACTGATTTTCATCCTGTTCCAATACGCAACAGGTAACCTATTTGTGTTTCAATTTAGGAGCTTTTTTCCACTTCAACAACCACGATACCGAATCCGAAGCTTGTAACGTTCAGATTACAATAAAATCCCGACATTTCCAAACCTATACAACAAAAAAGAGGTTGGCGTTCGCCAACCTCTTGAAAGTGTCCAAACAAACGGCGTTTATTCTTCGTGCTTCAATTCTTTCTGTCGGGAATCCATAATTTCTTGTGCCAGGTGTGTGGGAACCAGGTCATAATGGTCAAATTCCATCGAGAATGTACCGCGACCTCCGGTCATCGAGCGCAGGTTGGTGGTATAGCGCATCATCTCAGAAAGCGGCACTTCAGCATGAATGGTAGATTTTCCGCGATCAGTGTCCATACCCTGCACACGAGCCCGTCGGGTGTTCAGATCGCCCATAATGTCACCCATATTTGCCTCAGGCATGTGCACAGAAACTTTCATGATAGGTTCATATAAAACAGGGTTGGCATCTTTGAATGCGAGTTTGAAAGCTTCGCGACCAGCAATTTCAAAGGCGATCGGTTTTGAGTCTACAGGATGTTCCTTACCGTCGTAAACTGAAACACCAACATTATGAGCCGGATATCCAGCTACAACCCCTTCTTTCATTACAGCACGAATACCTTTTTCGATCGGGGCCATGTAGTTACTAGAAATTGCACCGCCAAAAACATCGTTTGTGAATGAGAAATCTTCATCAGTGATGGGGAATACCTTCAAATGGACTTCACCAAACTGTCCCGAACCTCCGGTTTGTTTTTTGTGGCGATACATGGCGCTGGCTTCCTTGGTGATATGTTCTTCATAAGGCACCTTGGGCTCATGTAGATCCAGGTTAAGCTGAAATTTCTGCTCGGCACGTTTGACTGCAACATCAATATGCTGGTCTCCCATTCCAAATATCAGGGTTTGACGGGTGGCTGCTTCCATTTCCCATGAGAGAGTCATGTCTTCTTCAACCAGCCGGTTCAAGGTCTGGCTCATTTTGGCAGCGTCAGATTGTGTGCGCGGGGTAATTGCGACACGGTAAAGCGGTTTGGGATATTCCGGAACAGAAAGAGTGAGGTTTTGCTCTTTGGTTGTAAGCGTATCTCCCGTAGTGGTAACCGAGAGCTTTGCAACGGCGCCGATGTCACCACTGTGAATAACAGGGACGGGCTGCATGTCTTTGCCGAAAGGCACCTGAACACCCGCCAGGCGTTCTTCTTCACCTTTATTCGCGTTCCAAACGCGGGTGTCTGAATTCATCGTACCGGAATAAACCCGGAAAAAGGTTTGGCGACCAACAAAGGGGTCGGCAGTGGTCTTCCAGACATAAGCTGCCAGGGGTCCTGCATCGTCGAATTTCAGTTCAACTTCGCCCTTGGGAGACTTTGCAGTAACTGTGGGGCGTTCTTTCGGGGAGGGAGCCAGGGCGAGTAAGGTATCCATCAGCGGAGCGATGCCCATCATGCGCCCACCGGCGGCAACCATCACGGGGATGATGTTGCTTTCCTGGATGGCTTTGTGCAAACCCTGCAGGATTTCTTCACTTGAGAGGTCACCGTTTTCAAAATATTTTTCAAGCAGGCTGTCTTCACCTTCAGCGGCTGCTTCAACCAGGACCATACGGGCTTCTTCAGCTTCAGCTTGATATTCTGCTGGAATCTCGCTGCTGGTCTTTCCGTCTCCCTTATAGGCTTTCATGGTGATCAGGTCGATCACACCTTGAAACTCGGTTTTCTCACCCCAGGGCAACTGTACAGGGACCAGGCGTCCGTCGATTCCGTTTTGAACTGAATCGAAGGCTTTCTGATAGCTGGCGTTTTCGCGGTCCATTTTATTAATGACGATGATCTTGGGGATGTTGAAATTATCAGCAAGATCAAGAGCGGTATCTGTCCCGACTTCGAGACCACCAACTGAATCAACCAAAATGAGGGCGCAGTCTGCCACACGCATCGCTGAAACAACTTCACCAACAAAATCGGTATAACCCGGGGTATCGAGGAAGTTGAATTTAATGTTCTTATAAACCACCGGCAGCAAAGAGGTGAAAAGGGAAATGTTTCGACGTTTTTCTTCGTCGTCAAAATCAGAAGCAGTGGTTCCGTCTTCTACATTACCGATACGGGTGGTGGCACCAGTAAAATTCAGTAAATTCTCCACGAGTATTGTTTTGCCCGAGTTGCTGTGTGAGGCAAGAACGATGTTTCGGATATTATCTGTTGAGAATTCTTTCATTTTTTGACCTTCCTGTCGTCTGGCATGGAAAACCACGCGTATTAATAATAATTTCGGCGTGTTAACGCCAACTTTTCATTATATCAAAAAAGTGGTTTAAATAACAGAAAAAGAGGGTTGGATTTTACGAAAAATAACAGTTGCAGGCAGGAATTATTGGAGGCCAACCCCCAATAGCTTTCGAATGTGGTCGATATGGTCACGTCTGTGCCAAAGTAAACGACGCACAAATTTTCGGGCGCTCCACTGCTCCTGGGCATAGCTGGTTATTTTTACAGACCCCTCAAGGTTTGGCAAATATTGCCTGACGAGTTGATAACTGTATTCTATGGCATCCAAAGACTTGACAGCAGTTGGGGGGTAATTGACATCCAGCCCAAGGTTTTGGAGATACCAGACCTCAGCTTGAGCGAGATGACCTAATATTCCCAGGATGCTCCAACGTTCACCTGGTTGAATTTCTTCCAATTTTGGTCGGTCAACAAATTCGACTCCTGCCAGCAGTTCCTCGTGCTGCCATGAAAATACCAGGTCGGTTTGTTTCAACTCTTCAGCACTCAATGGTCGCAGATCGTCCAGAAAAAAGGCATTGATCTCATATTCTTCAGCATTGTGGTCAACGCGGGTTACCACAAAGGTCTCGTCAACATGAAAATCCAGTCCATCCAGTTCGTACCAGGGTTTTTCAATATGTAATCTGACCCAATAGTCAAACTCCAGCAGCGCGCGAGGTAAGTTGAGCAGCGCTTCGGCTTCGTCCGCACCGTAGGCAAAACAACCGGGAAAATCCAATGCCCAGGCTGTATATCTGTTGCCTGGGTCTTCTTCCATTCCAACACGAATTATCATGGTTATCCAAAAAACAAGGGCAGGTGCCCAAGAGCGATGATATCACGCCATTCTGCACGGTCGCCTTCGGTAAGGATGCCAACCTCGTAAGCTGTGATTCCCCCGGCCTTATCCATCACCAGGTGCATTCCCTGTAAAGTTGAACCAGTGCTGATGACATCATCCAACAAAACGACGCGTTTATCCCTGATGAGGTCGACGTCTTTCTCGTCCAGGTATAGAGTTTGAGGTTTACCAGTAGTGATAGAAAGCGTTTCGGCAGAAATCGCATTGCCCAGATATGGTTTATATTCTTTACGCAGAACGACATACGGCTTTCCGCTTATTTTGGAAAGCATATGTGCCAACGGGATCGATTTTGCTTCAGGGGTGAGGATAACATCGTATTCAGTGTCTGAAAGCAGATGGTTCAGTTCTTCCGCACAGGCATCGACCAATTCAATATCCCCCAGGATATTAAGAATTGCGATTCGAAGACCAGGTTTTACTTCAAAGAGAGGCAGCTCGCGTTTAACG
The DNA here is from genome assembly GCA_964570745.1 of uncultured Anaerolineaceae bacterium. Lineage (GTDB taxonomy): Bacteria > Chloroflexota > Anaerolineae > Anaerolineales > Anaerolineaceae > Mesolinea. Next base: position 12,316 of record CAZMZQ010000020.1, on the reverse strand, counting down.
CCTGCTATTGTAATCGGGTAGGTTTCTCGTTCTTCCATGGACCCTCCAGGGTTTATTTTAGCTGAAATGATTTTATCGCAGAAATACGCTCTGAACGGAAACGATTCATTAAAGTCTCCATATTTGGGCTTTGTTGACCAAGGCTTGAAGTGAGAGGGTTTTGATGAAGGAAGTGGAGCGGGCAGGACCTTTTCTCCACGTATTAGACTTTCATCTCTCAATGGGATGTTGACCAATTGTTGGTTAGTTTGAAAACAAGTTTTGTCTTTTAAACCATCTAATGCTGCGGACGCCGACCGCAGCATTAGTGTATTAAGGAGGAGAAGAAGAAGAGAAGTCGCCCTTACGATCTTATATTACAATTAACTTGCAATTAATACTTGACGATTAACCTACGATTCCCCTACGGTTTTCTCAAACCCAGGAGAAACGATAGAAACGATATATATGTATGATTATTTTATCTTCAAGATGTAAAATCAACCATCAGGAATGAAAAATGGAAAATACTGAAAAACAATACAAATCCGGTTTTATCGCCCTGATTGGCAAACCAAATGCTGGTAAAAGCACACTTTTGAATGCTCTTATGGGGCAACCTATTGCAGGTGTATCGTTCAGACCACAAACCACTCGTCGTAGACAACTGGGCATCCTCTCAACCGACAGGTACCAGATGGTTCTCATTGACACACCGGGATTAAACGATGCCAGAGATCGACTTAGCCGTTTTATCAATAATGAAGTTATCTTTGCACTTGAGGATGCTGATGTCTTGCTCTACCTCGCAGATGTTAGCAAACCTGCAGACAATCTTGACCAGCAGCTGACCGATGCTCTAAAATCCCGACGCGGCCAGGAGGAAGTGTTACTCGTATACAATAAAACCGATTCGGTTGACTCTGTAAATCTTCAAAAAAATAAGGCATCCTATCAAAATCTCCTTGCTGAAGCGAAAACGATCGAAATTTCTGCCAAATCTGGTAAAGGATTGGAGAAACTTCTCGCACTGATTGAAGAGCGGCTTCCGGAAGGGCCGGAATATTATCCGGTCGATCAGATCACGGAGGATTTTGAAAAGGATATCGCTGCCGAGATGATCAGAGCGGCTGCAATGGCAAATCTGGACGACGAACTGCCATACAGCATTGCTACCCTGGTCGATGAATATAAAGAGCGTGATAACCAGGTGTTATATATCCATGGCACGATTTTTGTTGAAAGGGAAGCACAAAAACCGATTATTATTGGGCGAAAAGGGGCAATGATCCGCAAAATCAGCACCGATGCCCGCATCGCCATCGAAGAGATGTCTGATAAAAAAGTCTTTCTGGAGCTGCAGGTTAAAACCCAGAAAGATTGGAAAAATGATGCCGCGTTTTTGAAACGGGTTGGTTTGGCGGGGGCTGGAGACAATGCCTGACCAGATCAGTTGGGTCGCAATTGCCTATATCGCCTTTATCACCCTTGCAAGCCTGGTAAACTGGGCAGCTGCCTGGCAAGGGCGAATGCTGCTTTATTACATTAGCAAACCTCTTGTAATTATTTTTCTGATCGGACTTTTCCTCTGGCAAACACCGCTGACCACATCGCAATTACCTTTTTTACTGGGGCTCATTTTTTCTCTTATCGGTGATGTCTTTCTCATTCCTCGTTCCACACGCTGGTTCATTGCCGGAATGGGGGCTTTTTCGATTGCACAACTATGTTACATATTCGGCTTCAACCTTTCCAGACCTTCACCAGCAGTAATAATCTTGGCATTGTTTGCATTACTGGCGGGATTCTTTATCCTTTACCTGGCAATTGACCACTTTGCAGAAACATCGGATGTAAAAAGAAGCCTGTTACCTTTTTTCAAAGGTTATGCGACTTTGGTTCTGGCAATGATGATAAGCGCCCTGATCAGTATCGCCAGACCAGGGTGGTCAGATAGTGCTGCTGTTATGGCTGGCACTGGCGGTATCTTGTTTTTTGTTTCAGATGCAATGATCGGCATGGACAAGCTGAACCGCAGGCTGCCAAAATATAAATTCTGGATAATTTTTTCCTATCACCTGGCGCAGTTCATGATCGTTGCCGCAGTCCTCCAGTTGAGTTGAGTCATTTGTGATACGACTATTTCAGATAAAAAATGGTTAAAGTGCTAAATTAATCCCCTTTACACTAAAATAATCCCAATTTATTGACTAATCTTTGTGGATTGGGTATACTAATCCATTGTGAATATAACCCGATTGGGAGTAGAAAATGGAAAATCCTGTGGAAGAAACTAATAACGAACAAACCATCACCTCGAAACAAAAATTTGAGGGCAAGGTTCTAAAGACCTCTCTGCAAGGAGCACTTGTGGACATCGGGTCAGAGATACCTGCATTCCTACACATTTCCCAGGTTGTTGACCCCAATGACTCTGAAAAAGCTGTTACCAACATCGAAGATGTTCTTAAAGCCGACCAGGTCATTACTGTTTGGGTGAAACGTGTTCAAAAAGATCATTACGATCTGACCATGCGAGCGCCTTTGGCTTACGAATGGCGCGAGCTCACACCAGATTTAGTATTAAAAGGTACTATTGTCCGGCTTGAGTCGTTTGGAGCATTTGTCGAACTCGGTGCTGAACGCCCCGGACTGATCCATGTCAGCGAACTTTCTCATAATTTTGTGCGTGTTCCTTCTGAAGTTGTCAAAGTTGGAGACGAAGTTGAAGTCAAGGTACTCCAGGTCAATCGCCGAAAAAAGCAAATCAAACTGAGCATGAAAGCTTTGCAAGAAAACCCTGAGGAAGTGGTCGTAGAAACTGCCCCTGTTAAGAAAAAGGGACGCGGCAAACAAGAAGTAATCGAAGAATCTGAAGAAGAAGTTATTCCTGATCCAACCTTTATGGAAATCGCGATGCGAAAAGCGATGGACCGGGCTGAACAACGTCGTCCGGCAATTGCAAGCCGCTTGAAGAAACAAAAATTTGTTGATTCGGATGCTGATGACATTTTTGAACGAACAATTAAGAACAAGCCGGTAAATGCTGGAGATTAGTTAATGATCATGACCAGGTCTGAGTATTTGCGTACCTGAAAAAATCCGGGAGGGCTGGAGTAAATAGCCCTCCCTTTCTTTTAAAGTGAGTGTGGAGATAACGTGGCAACGAAATACATATTTTTTACCGGTGGAGTGATTTCGTCTGTGGGTAAAGGCGTAACTGCCGCTTCTGTAGGGAGACTGCTGAAAACCCGAGGGTTTAACGTCTCTGTCCAAAAACTGGATCCTTACCTCAACGTCGACCCAGGCACGATGAGCCCTTATCAGCACGGAGAGGTTTATGTTCTTGATGACGGCTCAGAGACCGACCTGGACCTGGGACATTACGAAAGATTTTGTGACCTGCGACTGATGCGCACCAGCACAGTTACCGCAGGGCAGGTTTATGAAGAAGTGATCAATCGCGAACGGCGGGGCGATTATCTGGGCGGAACAATCCAGGTGATTCCACACATTACTAATGAGATAAAGCGTCGAATAAAGTTACTTGGTCACAACAGTGATGCTGAAATTGTATTGATTGAAGTCGGTGGAACTGTAGGTGACATTGAAGGTCAGCCCTTTCTCGAAGCAATTCGTGAAATGAGATATGACCTGGGTAAAGACAATACCGCTTTCGTGCATATTACCTGGCTCCCTCATCTCAAGGCTACATCTGAGACCAAGACAAAACCAACCCAACACTCCGTGAGGGAATTGCGCTCGATCGGTATCCTTGCTGATATGATCATTGCTCGCAGCGATTACCCCGTCGAAAAAGAACTGACAGAGAAGATCGCAAGGTTTTGCGACGTCAAACCTGAGGCCGTCATTCCCTTGGTGACAGCCAACATGATCTATCAGATTCCACTTGAATTGGAATCATGGCACGCTGCCGATATCCTCCTCAATGCATTGGGGCTTCAAGCCAAAAAAGAACCCGAACTTGACGGGTGGCGCTGGATGGTAGATGAACTGGCAAAAGAAAAACCGACATTGAAAGTGGGCATCATTGGTAAATACGTTGAATTACATGATGCCTATTTGAGCGTTCGTGAAGCACTCAGACACGCTGCTCTTTATTGTGGAGTGGATGTTGAGATTGAATGGATTGCCTCTCCCGACCTTGAAAAGGTGGATAACCTCGAGGAAGTGCTGGGTCAACTGGATGCGATCGTCGTTCCAGGTGGTTTTGGCAGTCGGGGAGTGGAAGGGAAGATCTGTACTGCAACGTACGCCCGGGAAAACGAAATCCCTTACCTGGGGCTTTGCCTGGGTCTGCAGGTATTGATCATTGATTTTGCCCGCAACGTAGCGAATTTGGAAGATGCCAATTCGGCTGAATTTGATAAGATGACCAATCATCCGGTTATTGATTTGATGACCGATCAAAAAGGGCTCGACCGATTAGGCGGGACGATGCGGCTGGGTCTTTACCCATGTAAATTGGAAGAAGGCAGCAAGGCAAGGCAACTTTACGACGTGGAAATTATCGAAGAGCGCCATCGCCATCGCTATGAATTTAACAACGCTTACAAGCAAGTGCTCGAAGAACACGGTTTGACTTTTTCCGGATATTCTCCTGACGGGAAACTGGTGGAAATTGTTGAAAATAAAGACCATCCATATATGATCGGAGTCCAGTTCCATCCGGAATTTTTATCACGTCCAAACAAACCGCACCCCTTGTTTTTGGGTCTGATAAAGGCAGCTTGTCAGCGAAAAGGTCTCCCAGGTGAAATAATTGCCCTGGGTTTCAAAGCATAAGATAAAAAGGACAGGTTATACTTGTTACTATAAATGGAAAAGGAAAAATAAAATGGAAACGTTAATTGAATTTGTCAATGCTATTGAAGTTTTAGATTCCCGAGGGAATCCTACAGTTGAAGTTGAAGTTGTCCTGGCGGACGGGAGTTACGGTCGCGCCGCTGTGCCATCAGGCGCATCTACCGGTGTTCATGAAGCCCTGGAGCTGCGCGATGGCGATCAGGATCGCTACAATGGCAAAGGCGTGCTCGAGGCTGTGGAACACGTCAACGATGAGATCGCCGACGAGTTGTTCGGTTTGGATGCGGTTGAACAAAAGGAACTCGACGAGCTCTTAATCGAATTGGATGGCACTGAGAATAAATCCAAATTTGGTGCCAATGCCATCCTGGGGACCAGCCTGGCGATTGCCAAAGCTGCAGCGAGTTCACTGGGGCTGCCTCTCTACCGCTATCTTGGCGGAGTTTATGCTCATGTCCTGCCTGTGCCGATGATGAACATCCTCAATGGCGGAGCGCATACTGGTTGGCAGAGTACTGATGCTCAGGAATTCATGGTTATGCCACTGGGCGCTGAAACGTTTACTGAAGGCTTACGCTGGGGTGCCGAGATTTATGCTGCCCTCAAAGGTGTCCTGAAAGCCCATGGCTATGGTACGCTGGTGGGTGACGAAGGTGGTTTCGCGCCTGCTTTGAAGGCAAACAGCGAAGCTATCGAGCTGATACTCGAAGCTATCAACAAAGCCGGCTATAAGGCTGGAACCGAGATCTGTATTGCCCTTGACCCTGCTGCTTCTGAACTTTACGATGAAGAAACCAAGCTTTACAACCTCCGCAAAGAAGGTCGCAAGCTCACCAGTGACGAAATGGTTGATTATTGGACCAGTTGGATAGATCAATACCCGATCGTCTCTATTGAAGATGGTTTTGCCCAGGATGACTGGGAAGGTTGGAAAAACTTTACAACCAAAAACGGTCATCGGTTACAGATTGTTGGAGATGATCTCTTGGTAACCAACCCGAAACGTGTTGCCCGTGCTATAGAAGAGAATGCCTGTAACGCTTTGCTGGTTAAAGTGAACCAGATTGGCACTCTTACTGAAACAATGCAAGCTGTCAGCATGGTGCAAAACAACGGCTGGCGCGCGGTTTGTTCTCACCGATCCGGTGAAACCGAAGACAGCACCATTGCCGACCTGGCAGTTGCCATGAATATGGGACAGATCAAAACCGGTGCGCCAGCACGTTCTGATCGTGTTGCCAAATACAATCAGCTTCTGCGCATCGAGCAGGAACTTGATCTGACCGGGCGATATGCCGGATGGAATGCCCTGTCAATCAAACCCAAGTAAATAAATCCTCCAGATCAAAGCCATCCTGAAATATGGATGGCTTTTTTGATTGTAGTGGTGGGTTTTATCGGCGTTATCTCTGGTACACTTTGACAATGGAAAGCAAAATGCATCAACTACAACAGGATATCATCGCTTGCAGAAAATGCCCCCGACTGGTTGCCTGGCGTGAAGAGGTTGCCAGAACCAAACGCAAAGCTTATCGCGATTGGGAATATTGGGGCAAACCCGTACCCGGATTTGGTGATTTCAATGCGCGGGTATTGGTCCTTGGTTTAGCTCCTGGAGCCCATGGCTCTAACAGGACCGGAAGAATGTTCACCGGTGACGGCTCAGGAGACTTCCTGTTTCCAGCGCTTTACAGGGCGGGTTTTGCATCGCAACCGTCATCAAAATTCAGGGGAGATGGCTTACAGTTAATTGATTGCTGGATCACCGCCTCCTGCCGTTGTGCGCCACCAGCCAATAAACCCACAACAGAAGAGCTTGCCAATTGCTTCCCCTGGTTGTTGCAAGAAACGTTACTTTTACCAAAATTGGAGGGAATCGTGTTGTTGGGCAAGATCGCCCTCGATACTCTGCTCAAATTGCCCGGATTCTCTGATCTACCCAAAAGTAAATATCCTTTCGGTCACGGATCTTTTTACCAACCGGAAGGATTGCCGTGGTTTATATGTTCTTATCATCCCAGTCTGCAAAACACTCAGACAGGTCGGTTGACCGTGGAAATGTTTGACCAGGTCTGGCAGCGTGCCAGGCAATTAATTGAAAATGGTAACCCAGGTAAGCCTACAACTAACGTATAATAAGAACTGCCGGAGGAACCATGCAAAAAATATTTCGTTTAGACCCTAAACAGCTTAATAAGCAAAAGAAAAATATCATCTTACTCTACGGTATATCAGGGTTAGTCGCTGCTGCCTTCATGTTTTATTCCCAACGTTCCAGCGGAACTGAAAGAAACCCCTGGTTGTTGATCGGTGTGTTGCTGCTTATGATGGTCTATTTTGGTGTCCGTTCATTCCGGCAGCGCAAGGAGCTTTGGGACGGTTATTTCCTTGAGCTTAGCGAAGACAGTCTTATTCAATCCCAACCAAAATATCCTGAAGCCCGACTGGCGTTAAAAAACATAACTGATATTGAAGAGGGCAGAGAGGGATTGTGGCTCTCAACCCGACAAGGGAGAAGGTTGTTCATCATTCCCAACTATCTGCCGGAGGCAGACTATCAGTTCCTTAAAGACCTTGTCTACGAGTTTCAAAAGAGCAATAAAGCTGATCCAGACACTGAAAGTGAACTAAATGCAGAACCTGCTGACACTGCTGATGAACACGAGAAAATCGGGCTGGATGTGAGCGCTGTTCCTTCTGAAGCTGAAGGCGTTGCTAATGATTCCGGAGAAACTGGGGACTGAACCAGGCAAATCCTGATTAAAATTATTCATCTGATTGGAAGGATGTCGGTTTAAGCCGCTTGACCATGCGCCAGGCTGGCTCGTGAACGTATTGCCAGCGTCCGAACTGATCTTCGTAGCGCCAGCGCCCTTCTTCGGGACCTATTACAGTATAACCATGTTTTTCGTACATCTGCCTTGCCAACTCGTTTTGCCGACCAACATTAAGCCTTAGGGTGTCAAACCCTTTTTCCAGCAGGAACTTTTCCATGAATTCAAGCATATAACTACCCAAGCCCTGACCCCGAAAAGAGGGTTTCACCCGGAACGAAAATAAATAGGCACGGTGAATACCGTCTGCAAGCTCTGGCTGCCTAGAATACAACAACAAAAACACCTGACCGATGATTTCACCTTTCTCAGTCTCTGCCACCCAAATGCGTGTGTTTCCTGCACGGCTGTTTTGAAAATGTTGGTTATAAAGCTTGCGAAAGTGAGCGTATTGACCTTCCCATTCCATCCCGGGCAGATCTTCAGCTTGCGCCGGGCGAATGCGGATGTTATCTCCATCCGGCATGCGGAAGTTAGTTTCGGTCATTTCCTGGTTCATGTGCTTGCTAAGATAGTGTCAAGAAGGACAATCTCTTCTTCATAACTGTTCACTTTCCCATCCAGCCAGGCAGCTTTGAGCTGGTTCAGGATCCCTTCGTAGAGGGGGGAAGGAGGGATTCCCCGTTTGCGCAGGTCATCACCGCTGGTATAGGCATTGACGTGCCTGTAATGAACCAGATAGTCGTGAAGAGGCTTTTGTTGTGCGGCATCTTCTTCTGAAAACAGCACGGTCTGGATAACCAGCTCAGAAAAGACAGACAAATGATCGTTTATCTCACTCGGAGGCAATTTGGGCAACTCGGGAAGCAGCCCGCGAAGCCTTCCGGATTGTTTGATCAGATCGACTTGTTTACTGGTCAGCCTCAAGCGGTCAACTATTTCGATTAGTTCTTCTCCCTGATAATCTTCCAACCACAAAATCCAGATTGATTGTTGTTGATCTTTGAGATCGAGCGTGCTTTCCGCTGCGTTCGTCATGAAAAGCTGTATCCGCTGCTGGTCTAAACTCTTCCAGTCAAGCTCAGGGTGGATCGATGAAAGAATTCCAAGTTTTTCAAGGCTGTTCATTATCCGGGTAACATTTTCTTCGAGGAAGATCAGATCGAATTCGTGCTGTAAGCGTGCTCCGCTCAGGCGGTCGAGCAAAGGCAGGCTGTCTTTTAAGAGTCCTAAAGTGCGTTCTTCGATTAGAAAACCAAACCTTTCCGAAAAGCGGACCGCCCTCAACATTCGGGTGGCGTCATCAACGAACGAGAGCGCGTGTAACACACGGATGAGCCCACGCTGAAGGTCATCATAGCCTCCCCAAAAGTCAAAAATCTGACCAAAATGATCGCCATCCAACCGCAGTGCCAGTGTGTTGATGGTGAAATCCCGTCGGTGCAGGTCCATCTTGATGCTGCTGCGCTCGACGACAGGTAAAGCCGCCGGGTGATCGTAAAACTCAGTTCGGGCACTGATCAGATCCAGATGCTCGGGTAAATCCCTTCTCTCATTGGAGTCATCAAGTCCGAGTTTTGAAGCAATCTCATCGATCTGATCAAATAAAATCCACTTGGCGGTTCCAAACCGTTCATGGATTACAACCCTGCCACCAAAAACTGATACAAGATGATTGGCAAAGGCAATTGCGTCTCCTTCGATGACGATATCAAAGTCCTGGCAATGTTTTCTGAGCAGCAGGTCGCGCACGAAACCACCGACGATATAAGCTGGTTGGTTTAACGCCGCTGCTTCTTCTGCAACTGCCTCGAGCAGGCGTTTGCGGTCTCCATGCAGAGCATCCTGCAGGGCTGTGACCAGTTCAGAGCGCGGAATTGGGCTGATATTGTTGTTGAGTGAGCTGATCAGGTCGGTCCGGGTGACAATCCCGATAATTTCGCCATTCTCCGAATCGGTCACCGGAATCTGTCCCCAGCCGCTGGACACCATTAATTCTTTTAATCGGGTAATAGTATCGTCCGGATGGATGCTGATGTCTCCGGCTTCCATCAGGTCGCCGACTGTTTTGTCGATATTATGTGCCAGGGCACGGTCGACATTGCGGCGGTTTAGCAGACCCAATAATTGACCATCTTTGACAACCGGATAACCTTCAAAGCCATAGCGGTTCATAAGGCGCGCCGCGTCCTTACCGCTCATTTCAGGATCCAGCAGCAGAGGCCGCAGAGACATAATTTGATTCACTTTTTGTTCAGATGTGACGATTGAAGGTAAATAGCGGATGATCTCATCCAAAGTCTTTTGCATTAAACCCCGGGTGTTTTCTGGCGTCGGTCGGTCTTCTGGTCGGATCAGGGCGGATGAGGCGCGTTTGTGCCCACCACCGTGGAAGTGCCTTGCCAGGGCAGCCATATCCAGATTGTCGGTGGTCGATCTGCCGACCAACCGGAGCCCCTGCCTGGTGGAGACAACCATCACAAGTCCATCAGGGTCCAGAAACTCGCGCAGCTTGTGGGCAACCGAAGAAATTTCATCGTTCAAATCGAACGCCTCTGCGCTTGCCAAAAGCACATCAAAACCTTCAATGGAGTAATTGGTTAATGAGGTCATCAGACGGTCATACAGCTGCTGTTGCACGTTGGATAAGGGTGGGTTGAGGTAGTGAGAGACGATGTTAAGGTCTGCTTCACTCTCCAACAAAAAGGCGACTGCTTTGGCATCGCGTGGGCT
>CAZMZQ010000020.1:0-1903 GCA_964570745.1 uncultured Anaerolineaceae bacterium | reverse complement strand
AGATCCTGGATTGTTGCAAATCCAAGTTCTGCCCCAAAACGTTTCAGGAACTGGCGGCCGTTGCGATTGATCTGACGCGGCAGCAGTGCATATGCTTCGGGCAGGAGGATATGAGCGCCCAGCATTGAGGCGAGCGCGTCCAGATCAGCTTGCTCGTGCGTCAAAATCAAATGCATTGTCTGTTACCCTTCAGTGCCTGCCGGCATCAGTTTTCATACCAGGCAGCCTGATTTTCGGTGTTGTAAGCATTATATATGGATTGTGAGAGCCTTGCAAAAAGACGGTTTGCAGGGTCATATAAAAACTGGTTTTCCGTGTGAGCAAAAACAACCAGCACGTAGTCACCACCGGGGGTATAGATCACTGACGCATCACTCATCGTGTGAATGAGCCCATCTGTTTCATTGGTCCAGCCGTGTTTGTGAGCGATGGGTGTGTTGGGTGGAAGCCCTGCTTCAAGCAAGGCAAGGATCTTGTTTTCTTTCAGGTAGCCCAGCATCAGAGCACACTCATCCGAAGTGACTGCACCGTTAAAAAGAGCAGCTTCTGCCGAATTGGAACAGTGGTAGATGCGTGTCAGCAGATCGCCAGTCTCGGACGGAACGGTCTGATTGTAAAAGTCCGGGTCCAGATAAACATCTCTGCGCTGGTTGGCAGGGGTGTCGATCTTTTCAAGCAACGGAGACCCCGGTTCGAAATAGCCTGCTAAAAATGAATTTTGATAACCCATCTCCCGCAAATCAGCGGTAACCATTAAGGGACCCCGGTCGTTGTCCAGGTAGGCTTTCATCAGTCCGTCAGCGGGTGGGTTTAATGATTCTTCAATCATCAGGCTCATCCAGTTGGTTGCCTGGGCGGGTAAGGGATCTGAAAGACGCTTCATTGTGGATACCATGATCGGGATCTTAATCGTGCTGGCAGCTGAATAGGCAACGTCCATTGGAACATCCTGGTTGTTCAGGACAGCGAAATGCATGGTTTGATCATTTTGCAAATCCCGCAAATAGATTTCAGCCAGCCCGGTAAAGCGCTCCAGACGGATAATCTGGCGGAGCATCACTTCAATGTTGTGCCAGTCGGGGGAGATTGCCGGGGTTTCGATAACGATCAAGGTAACCGTGCGCTCAGACGGAGAAACCAGGGCTTCTTTGACCTGTTCTGAGGTTTGAGTTAGCGATGCCAGTTGATAACCCGGCTGACCCGCGGTGAAATTGGTGCTGTAAAGAATCGGGGTGGCTGCGCTAGCAGGTTGGTCATAACGCAGAGAAAAAACCTGGTTAAGTAAGTTTTGAAGCTGGTTCTCATCCAGACTATATTGGAGTTCCAGCTTTTGTGCATTCTCTGCAAAACTCTGACCCCAAAACCAACTTCGAAATGGTATTGCGCGAGTAAGTGAAATTTGGCCGAGGATTGCCGGGATGTCAAGCTTAAAACCAAGCTCTGCCGGTGAAAATTGCATCCTTGCTCCCTGATAGGTCAACTCCACCGGAACTGAGAAAGCTTCCTCTATACGCTGTTGAGCTTCCTCTAACGTAAGTCCGCCCAATGGCACGCCCAGCAGATCTGTTTGGTTAGAAATTTGGGGCGGTTGGGCAAAGTATTGGTTTAAGGAGCGCAATCCTACTACCAGGCTGGCTGCTATCAAACCAAGACCTACTAAAAGGAGAATTGTGCGGGAGACATCAGCACGCCTCTTTATGCGAGAACGGTATTTCTTCATGCAACGATTTTACCATTGCACAATCGCTGCTGATAGCTAAAGGTTCAAAGCGAGCAAACAGCAATTCACATTACACAAACAACCGTACGGGCGAGTCCCAACCACGAGCGCTCGATATTAACATCAGTAGGGAAGGGGCCCTGTGCCTGCGCAGCAAGGTATGACCCCTTCCGCAAATTCACA
>CAZMZQ010000019.1:15810-18362 GCA_964570745.1 uncultured Anaerolineaceae bacterium | reverse complement strand
CACATGCCCAGACCAATCAAACGACGAAATGTTTGCAGTCTCCCCGAAAGTAATCGCTTCGGACCACTCGGTCTAACATCTAGTTCGGAGCCATCTGTGATAATGACTGTTGATGAATTTGAGGCGATTCGCCTGATCGACCTGGAAGGCTTCACCCAGGAAGAATCTGCAGAACAAATGAACATCGCCCGAACCACTGTTCAGGCAATCTACAGCGAAGCCAGGCGAAAGCTGGCTGAATCACTAATTGAAGCTAAGGTTTTGCTCATCGAGGGAGGCGAATACCGCCTTTGTGATGGCTCTGGGAACGGGTGTGGTCGTGGTTGTCGTGCTCGCAGACGTGGGAAGGGCAAAAATTCTGAAGCAAATCGATTTTAGAGAATAAACTAAATGGAGAAATTTTATGAAAATCGCAATTCCAGTGGAAGAAAACAACATTAATTCGAAGGTATGTAAATCTTTTGGTCGTGCACCTTTTTTCCTTTTTTATGATACCGAAACGAAAGAAAATGTCTTTCTGAACAACAGTGCTGCCTTTAGCTCAGGCGGGGCTGGCATTAAGGCTGCCCAAACCATTGTCGATCAAAAAGCTGAAGTTTTACTGACCCCTCAATGCGGTGAGAACGCTGCTAATGTTTTCCAGGTGGGCGGTGTAAAAATCTATAAAACACAATCTGACTCAGTCCAGAAAAATATCGATGCTTTTGTCGCCCAGGAACTTCCCTTATTAACAGAGATTCACACCGGCTTTCATGGGCATAAAGGTCAATAATAGAAAAATTGCTGTGCTGAGTGGAAAAGGGGGCACAGGTAAAACTTTACTTTCGGTAAATTTGGCTGAAGTTGCTGCCAATTCAGAATATATCGATTGTGATGTTGAAGAGCCAAACGGACACCTGTTTTTTAAGCCCGACATATACCACGAGGAAACTGTCACGATTAAAATCCCCAGTGTGGACCATGACCTCTGTAATGGCTGCCGTAAGTGTGTCGATTTTTGTAATTTCAATGCTCTTGCCTATATTAAAAACCAGCTTCATATCTACGAAGAAATCTGCCACTCTTGCGGTGGCTGTGTCTTGCTTTGCCCCCAAAAGGCATTAACCGAAAAAGACAAACCAATAGGCATTCTGCAAATTGGCTTTTCAAACGGAGTTCGCGTTAAAACCGGCATTTTGAATACTGGCGAACCCTCAGGCATCCCGATAATCGACAAATTATTGGTGGATACCCAGACAAATCCTTACCAAACCACCTTTATTGATTGCCCTCCCGGTAGTGCCTGCATTGTCATGGAAACAATCAAAGATGCTGACTACTGCGTCCTTGTTGCTGAGCCAACCTTGTTTGGCGTTCACAATCTCAATATGGTCTATGAGCTTGTCACTTTGTTCAACAAGCCCTTTGGTGTAGTTCTAAACAAGTGCCAGGAAGGAGAAAATCTGGCAGAAGAATTTTGTATAACAAACAACATAGAGATTTTAGGTGACATTCCTTTTGATGAAGAGTTGGGGACCCTCAATTCTGATGGCAAAATTGTCAGCCGTGAAAGTGAAAAATTCCGCCAGCTTTTTGAAAAGATCCTAACCAAAATCACAGAGAAGGTTCAAAATGAAACAGCTCCTCATTCTTAGCGGAAAAGGCGGAACTGGCAAAACGACCCTTGCTAGCGCGTTCATAAAACTTGCTGGCGTTAATGCCTATGCAGATTGTGATGTGGACGCGCCAAACCTGCATCTGGTCATGGGATGGCAGCACGAGCCAAAAACCTCGGATTACTATGGTCTCCCAAAAGCCTTCATCGATCCCGAATTATGCAACGAATGTGATCTTTGCCGGCAGCATTGCCGTTTCAACGCCATTACTGCTGAACCAATCTACAAGGTCTCCTCGTTTGCCTGTGAAGGCTGCGGTGTCTGCGCTTATGTGTGCCCAACCCAGGCTATCACCATGCAACCTTCTGTAGATGGCGAATTAATGCTTTATTCCGACGCGCAAAAAGTGTTCTCAACCGCCCAGCTCAAAATGGGCAGCGGAACTTCCGGCATGCTAGTCTCAAAAGTTAAAAAACAAATGCACGAAGCCGCACTACAAGCGGACTTCGCGATTATTGATGGCTCTCCTGGCATCGGTTGCCCTGTCATCGCTTCCATCAGCGGTGTAGACATGGTTCTCATTGTCACTGAGCCCTCGCTCTCCGGGATCAGCGATATGGAGCGCATTGTTCATACGGTTGCAAACTTTGGAGCCAAAACAGCAGTCTGCATAAACAAGTACGATACTAACCTGTCCAATAGTGAAAAAATTGAGGAATATTGCAAAAGACATGAGCTACCCTTCCTTGGCAAAATACCGTTTGACAAAGGTGCTGTCAAGGCGATTAATAACGGTCTCAGCATTGTGGATCTTGATTGCCCTTCGGGCACCGCTGCCGAGGAGATCTACATTAAAACGATAGAGCTGTTAAATCGATAAGATTTGGTGGGATGTAGTACGTCTTTTGTGTACTCCATCGTATGACTCATTTGTCAGGGAAACCAGCCACAGTTTCC
>CAZMZQ010000019.1:0-15710 GCA_964570745.1 uncultured Anaerolineaceae bacterium | reverse complement strand
GCTTTGATGGATATTGCAGAGATGACAATTGTCTTAGAAAAATTCCGGGAGAATCAGTAAATATGAATCAAACAGCAATCGTTGCGGGGGGATGTTTTTGGGGTTTGGAAGCAAAATTTCAGAAACTACCCGGCGTTCTGAACACCGAAGTTGGTTATACGGGCGGATTCGTTGAAGACCCAACCTATCGCCAGGTTTGCCAGGAGACAACAGGGCATGTAGAAGCGGTCAGGGTTGAATTTGATTCAGAACTGGTAAGTTACCAGGAGATTATCGAAGCTTTTTTCCAATATCACGACCCGACGCTTTGTCAGGATAACTGCCTTTCTCAGAGCTCGCAATACAATTCGGTCATCTTCACAATGGATGAAGAACAAGAACGGGTTGCCAGGATGGTTCTTAAAACGATCAAACGCAGCGGAGGATATGACTGCAGTGTAATCACGGGCATCAGACCTGCGTCTGCCTTTTATCCGGCTGAGCAATATCACCAAAACTACTATAACAAGCACGGACTGATGATCGACGAAGACATCTGTTGTTAATAACTGAATTGTTGTTAAACCAGTTATAATACACGCATGACTACAAATACAGATACTCCCAATGGCTCACGGGAAAAACGCATCGCGATCTTAATCGATGGCGACAACGCCCAGGCTTCCTTAATTGAACAAATTGTGGTTGAATCGAGCCGCTATGGTAACGCTACGATTCGCCGTATTTATGGTGACTGGACCTCAACCAGTATGAAATCCTGGAAGGATACGCTGAACTCATACGCCTTCCAACCATTTCAGCAGTTTAGTTATTCGGTTGGCAAAAACGCCACCGATTCGGCGATGATCATCGACGCGATGGATATTCTGCATGACAACCAGGTTGACAGCTTTTGCCTGGTTTCGAGCGACAGCGATTACACGCGCCTGGCAACCCGGCTGCGCGAGAGTGGCAAACAAGTGGTGGGGATCGGAAAAAATTTGACCCCACGGGCGTTTGTTTCGGCCTGTGATGTCTTTATCTATACTGAAAACTTGGAAAAGCGTGACCGACAGAAGCGCCAGGCTGCTGCAAAACAAAAGATGAGCAAGGAAGAACAGGACCTGATTGATAACATCGAAGATGCGATCGAGATGGCAGGCACGGATGACGACGGCTGGGCGCGGCTTTCGGAAGTAGGAACGGCACTAAGGCGAATTGACCCTGGCTTTGACCCGCGCAGTTATGGCGCAAAACAACTTGCCTCGCTGGTACGCACGAAGAAGAGCTATTTCGACATCAAAAAATTGCCCGGAAAATCGACAATTGTTGTGAAGTTGATAGACCAGGACTAAAACCGTGGTCTGAAATCTCAGCTGCCCCGGTAAAGACCAGGGCTGCTAAGGGCTTAATCTCTGGCTGGGTAACCGGTAATATCCTGAATCTCCTTATACAGAGGCTCAAGACGGGAATACATTTTCAAATAGACACGACGATAAAGCTCGTCATAAAGTTTGTAGTTCTCCTGGTTTGGCTCAAAAGTGCTGCTGATGCGGGTCATCTCTGAGACAGCTGTTTCGAAGGAGGGCTTTAACTTCAAGCCTACTGCCAGGTCAATCGCTGCGCCAAGACCACTGGCTTCATAAACATGCGGGCGGCTGACTGGCATGCCAAAAATATCGGCAGTCAGTTGTGCGGCAGCATTGCTCTGCGAACCACCACCGGAGATGCGAACTTCTGTGATAGGCACACCACTGCGTTTGCTGGTGCGTTCGGCACCTTCACGCAGGGCATATGCGAGACCTTCGAGAATAGCGCGATAGATATGAGCGCGTGTGTGTACTCCTCCAAAGCCGATAACGGCACCTTTGGCTTCGGGTCCGGGCGATTTGAGACCCGGAGCCCAATAAGGCTGAAGGGTGAGACCCATCGAGCCGGCAGGCACAGAATTGACCAGGTCGTCAAACAAAAATTCAGGAGCAATGCCGCGTTCACGCGCAAGTCGCTGCTCGTTGTGGCCAAACTCCTTCAAAAACCAGGAGACCATCCAATAGCCGCGAAACAGCTGGATCTCGAGTGAATAAGAACCTGGAACCGCAGCGGGGTAAGGCGGGATAAGTGGAACAACTTCGATATAGCGTTGATGGATGGTGTTGATCGTCGCAGCGGAACCATAGGACAGGCAGCAGATATTCGAGGCAAGCGTACCCGAGCCAAGCACTTCACAGGCTTTGTCAGCCGCTGCAGCGATGAGAGGCAAACCAGCAGGAATACCTGTCTCTTCAGATGCCTGACTGGTGATTTCGCCCAGCAGGTTGGCGGGTGGAATTAATTCCACCAACAATTCCGGTTCAACCGGAACTGCCTTCCATTTCCAGTCAAACTTGCCAGCCCATTGATGCTTTTTGTAATCAAAAGGCAGATGGGCAACCTGGCAGGCGGTGGAATCGACAAATTTATCGGTAAGACTATGGGTGAGGTAGCCAGAGAGCAATACGATCTTTGCTGTTTTAGCCCAGATTTCCGGTTGATGAGTGCGTATCCAGTTGGTTTTTGCTTCGGATTGCAGATAGCGAATAGTATTGGTCATCCCCGAAACTGCAAAGAGCGCTCCCCAGACACCACCCAGGTTGGGCAAGCCATCTGTGCGCCGTTGATCAGACCAGTGAATACTGGGTCGCAGCGGATGACCATCCTTATCGAGATTGATGAGCACATTGCGCTGAGTTGTGATTGCCACACCAGCGATTTTTTCTTTGTCTACACCGGGAATAGCCCAAAGCTGCTGGCAGGCATTGCAGAGACTCTCCCAAAAAAGAGAGGGATCAAGTTCTGCCCAACCAGGCTTTGGTGCTGAATATTCAGGGAGGGGAACTTGAGATTTGAAAAGTAAATTGCCCTGAAGATCAAAAATCAAAGCCCTGGTTGATTGGGTGCCGACATCAATTGAGAGTAAATGCTCTTTTGTCATTAGATTTCGTGCTCCTTGCCCCAGCGCTTTTCTTCTTGCGCCGGGCTCATATCGAGCGCCAGTGTGCCTCCAGGGTTCATGATATTGTTGGGGTCAAAATGCTTTTTAAGCAAGCGAATGACATCCATTTGTTCGCTTCCAATCTGGTCTTGAAGCCAGGGAGCGGTGGCCTTGCCGACACCGTGATGGTGACTTATAGCCGCGCCCGATTTTGCAATGGCTTCGAGTATACCGTATTGAAGGTCAAGATATTCACGAATTGTACCGATTTTTGCGATAAAGATGAAATAGAGATTCGCACCCTGAGGGTAGGAATGGGAGATGTGGGTCATGCAGATCGTATTGGGTCTGGATTTTACATATGCACGCACGTCCTTGTGAACCTGGGACATTTGAGACCAGGTTACACCGCACTCGAGAGTGTCGATAAGAACTCCGTAATCCTGCAGGTCTTCACGCATATAGGGGTCTGTAAAACGTCCTTTTTCCCAAGCTTTGGTCACACCAGCGAAAGAGAGTTCGAAGGCTTTATATTTTCGGCAAATTTTGCGAATCTTCCGGTCCATATTACGACAGAAATCTTTTTCACCGTCGGTAAAACCAAGCATGAGGCATTTTTCCATCGGTTTGAAACCCATTTTTTGAAGCAAGGTGTCAGCTATGCTGCCATGAATGTGATAGAGCCGCATCATAATGTCAGTTTCTTCAGGGTCGGAGATGCGAAATACAGACGGAAAGCCAAACTCACCCTGCATAATTTCGCGGCTGGCAGCCTGGGCGTCTTCCCAATTGTGGAACATGTAACTAAACTTTTTACGATTTTCTGGTTGATGGTGCCAAATTTTGAGGGTGGCTTTAGTGAGGATTCCAAAACCGCCTTCACCGCCAATCATGACCTGGTCGAAATCGGGGCCAGTGGCTGCGCGGGGGTGCGGGCAGGTTTTGATTATTCCACGAGGTGTAACATACTCCTGATCGATGACCATGTCTTCAAGCTTGCCGTAGTAAGTAGAATTCTGCCCGGCACCACGGGTGACGATCCAACCGCCTACACTGGAATATTCGAATGATTGGGGGAAATGACCAACGGTGTAGTTGCGCTTTGCACCAAGTTTTGTGACAGCATTCTGGAGCAGGTCTTCCAGTTTGGGTCCCGACATGCCGGCTTCGACAGTGACTGTCTGGTCAATTTCGTTCAATTTAACCAACTTATTCATATGGATCGACATGTCGATACAAATACCACCCTTGGTGGCTTCGTAGCCACGTGTGACCGATGATCCGCCACCAAACACATAGACCGGAATCAATTGCTCATTCGCATAGGCAACAATTGCTTCAATTTCATCCTGGCTGCGAGGAGCGACCACAACTTCGGGCAGGTTTTCGACGATTTTCCTGCGCAGACGCAGAGCGTCGATCATTCCTTGTCCGTAAGAACGTTTTATCCTGGTGTAGGTGTCAGTGTGGATGTTTTCTTCGCCGCAGGTTTCGGTTAGAAATTTCATGTGTTCAGCGGGCAGTTCGCTGGGAACATCGTCCGGCACCTGGTCAAGCCCAAGTTGCCCGGGTTGTGAAAGTAATTCTTCACTCAACTCAAACCGATCCATAATCAGTTTAGTGAGACCGCTGTTTGGATGTTTGAAGCCAGCCGGGTCGCCCCATTTGAAGATTGAACGCCATGTCCCGGCTGGAACAGGTTCTTCGTACCAGGCAGGGGTGAAATTTTCGTTAGATGCCATAATTCTCCTTTTTTAAATGATTTTCAGGGTTTGGACTGTATGCTTTAAGATAAATATCCTGATAACGGGACAATTCGCTTTGCCATATTTCTTCACTCCAGGAAAGATGAGGGGCGATGAGCTCTTTTACTTTTTGTATGACCCCTATTGCACCATCTGGTAAGAGCAAGCCCAGGCGTGTGTGACGCAGCAGCAAATCGTCCAGATGCTCTATCATGCCAAAGCGGGCATTGAATGCTAATTCTGCCCAATGCATATCAAGATCATTAACATGGGTCAAATCACTTTGAGAACAAGTTTCTATCAGGTCTGGCAGCGCCTGACCGTAGCGGCCTGCCAGATAATGAAAACTCTGCACTGAAAGGGGATTGCCTGGCAATTGGGTTGGATTTGGTTTAAACCAATGCTTGATCGGAGAAAGATTTTTGCCAATCATTGGGGCAGCAGCTTTAAGCGCGTCTTCAGCCATGATCTCGAAGATGGTCAGCTTGCCACCAGTAATCGTAATTAAACCATTTTCCTCCAGAACAAGATGTGCACGAGACTCTGCTGACGGGTTGTTGGCATCGCCTCTTACGATTGGTCGCAAACCAGCAAAAGAAGAAATAATTGAACTTTTGGTGATATTGGTTTCGGGGAAGATAGCATGAATTGCATCGAGCATGTATGCTATCTCTTGATTCGTACAGAAAGGTTCTTGTTCGAGAGGATAGGGATGGTCGAGATCGGTCGTTCCGAAGATGGTGCGCCCCTCCCAGGGGATCGCAAACATTGCCCGTCCATCTTTTGGGTGCATGAGCGTGATGGCATTTGGGATAGGCAGGTCATCGAAACTGAGCACCAAATGAGAACCACGCAATGGTCTTACCCGATCCTGGCGTCCAAGCTGGCGGCGAAGTTCGTCGGTCCAGGGACCAGTTGCGTTAATGACAGCTTTAGCTTTTAACTCCAGGGTGCCGCGATTAAATCTCGAGCTATCTTCAACAGCAACCACCGCAACCTGACCATTGGTGGTTTCCTTCAGCAGCCTGACAACTTTGGCGTAATTTAATGCCAAACCGCCATCCTGGCAAGTTTCCTGAATAAGGCGCAGGACCAAACGGCTGTCGTCTACAAGTGCGTCATAGTAGAGGTAGGCGCCGGCCATCCCTTGAGGTTTAAGCATTGGGATTGTGCCATCAAGCTCACGGCGGTTCATATGCCTGTGTTTCCATTTAGGTGCCATCAGGTCATAGATGATTACACCACTGTGAAACAAGCGTTTTTGTCGCGCAGATTCACTGTAAGGAAGCACAAAACCAAGAGGTGTAACCAGATCCGCTGCTTGTCTGAGCAGTTTCTCGCGCTGCCTGACAGATTCGAAGGTTACATCATATTGACCACTGCGTAGATATCGGAAGCCCCCATGAACCAGCTTAGAAGATTTTGATGAAGTCCCGCTTGAAAAATCAGCGGCTTCCAGTAAAAGTGTTTTAAGTCCTCCACTGACCGCTCGCCTGAAAATTCCAGCACCTGTAATGCCACCGCCGATGACGATCAGATCCCAGTTTTGGTCAAGTTGAGACCAAAGTTGATCGCGTGATTGTTTTTGAACCATTGTCGCTCCTATATAAAATCACATGTTGTTCCAATAATTGAGGCTTTCCTGCATGACTTTTTGAGCGCGTTCAGATGCACTCTTGAGATCGTTACACCTGAAATCGTCCAATAAACCTGTGTAAAAAGCCTTGGAATGATTACGAGCCTGGGGACTAGTGAAATAATCTATTCCCGACTGATACGATAATTGGCGGAAACCGTTGTAGATCAAAGTGAAGATTGGATTTCCGGAGAAAATGGTTAATTGATGATGCAGCTCCTGATCTGCCTGGGCATAAGCTTCGGGGTCATCAGGAAGATCGCTGAATGTTTCGAGGAAATTTATTGTTTGCTCACGGTTATGTTCGAATGCCAGCTGAATATAGACTGGGGCCAGAGCGGCGCGGACTTCGAGTAGGTTAGCAATGAAATCAGGTGTCAGGTTTTCTGGCTGCTTTGAGAGAGCATTAAGCATGATCAGGTTGCCTTCTTTCCAATAATCCTTGACGATAGTGGACTTTCCTTGTTGGATCTGGATCCATCCGTCGCGGGCAAGGCGCTGCAAAGCTTCGCGCAGTGTTGGACGGGTGATACCAAGCGATTGAGCAAGATCGCGCTCGGGGGGTAAGGAACTGCCTATGGGGAAGGTGCCATCAAGAATGGCAGAGAGAAGCTGTTTTTCAGCCAAATCAGCAGGTTTTTGAGGAGAAACCCAACCAGGTTGTGTTGCCACGTGACCTCCATTAGTGAGTGGTAAGAGGTCTTACCAGTTATTTTTAATTTTATATGAATTATTGAAAACTGACAAGGGGCGATGTGAAAAAAAACAAGACCGCGAAAGCGGTCTTGTAAAGGCGGAGAGGCAGGGATTCGAACCCTGGGTCGGTTTTACCCGACAACCACTTAGCAGGCGGCCCCAATCGTCCACTCTGGCACCTCCCCAAATTGTTCGGCTGTCAAGCCAGCGGAGGAAGTGGGATTCGAACCCACGATAGGTTGCCCTATACCTGTTTTCAAGACAGGCGCCTTCGGCCGCTCGGCCATCCCTCCGTAGAGCAGATATTCTAACATGAAAGAGGGTTCGATTCAAGGTAAATCTTCGGTATTGTAATTATTCAGCAAGAATCGAATATTGGTGATGGCGCAACTATTTGACACACTAAACCTCTGTGACTTCAAGTTTGAATCCATGAATAACCTACTATTCATCCTCATCTTCAGGGGGAAGTTGGAAAAGAATTGAAGCAGGATTGGCACAACTAGTAATTTCACATTAAAACAATTCGCACACTCAAATCATATCAAAAAGTGTTTGAGATAAAAGATTGACTACACTAAAAAACGTCTTTATCCGCGGTTGATTGGGTGCGCGTAACGCTGTTAAAGCGGAAAAGTAGGCTGCCAAAATGAACCAGGTCTGCGTGCTGCAGGCTGGTGCCATGACTCGTAACTGGTTTGAAATTAACGTAGGTGCCTGAGATAGAGTTGAAATCAGTGATCCTGATTCGACCGTCCGAGAAAAAATGGATTTCAGCATGCAAAGGTTCCAGCATTGGGTCATCCAGGACCAGGTTTGCTAATGAAGGATCTCTACCGATGAGGGTGATCTCTTTGACGAGCAGATACGGTTTTTCAGCAGAGGGGGTTTGATCGGGGTCAAGTTTCATCAGACTGCCAAAGCTTTTTACAACGGTCGAGGCAGGCTTAAGCAGAACTTCGTTTGGGTTTTTCTTATTTGAATCGAGCGTTGACGTGTCCTTTTCGCGCTTAATTCTCCGCGGTTTCCGCAGGATCAAAACGATAATGATAGACAACAATCCAACAAGGACCAGCCAAAGCCAGGGGCTGGCAAACCAGCTTCCTGAGAATGTTTTTTGAGGTTTGAAAATGTTGAGATTCAGGGTGTGAATGGGGGTTTTGCCCTGCAGCCCCAGGTCATCGTTAATGCGGACTTCGAGGAGTAGTTTTTGTTCTTGCGTGTAGTCGTTAAGATCGATGGCAAAACTACCATAGGGTGGAGACTGGTTTGTTTGAACACGCGTTCCATTCACAAAGAGAATTGAACTTAGGATCGATCGTGGATAGCCATCCGGAAACTCGATCAGGACTTCGATGGGGAGGATGTCAGGGCTGACGAGATTGTCTTCATCCTGTAGAAGGTCCAGCGATTCTGGCGGGTTGATAAAACTGACCTGCATAGGTTTAACAATCAGGTCGAGTTGGCTCGGTTTTGAACGTAATATCCGGTCAGCTGCGAGGGAGAGCTCGACCGCAAGATCAAAACTGCCACTTTCACGGATCATTGATTGATAGGTCAGTAAAAAGCTCTCTCCTTTTCCTTGTAAATAGACGTTAGGATCGGGCACTTCTTCAAGCCCGGTGAAAGTAGACAACGTTCCGCCAGTCTTTAGTAAAGCATCGCGTAAATTAGTTTCGTATGAGGTTCCCAACATAGTTTGGGACATGACAATCCAAACATGGATTGGCACATTGATCGCAGCAGCTCGTTCTGCAAGGCTGAAAAATCCCGGTAAAAGGGTAGGATGAAGATATGGAGTTAAATAAACAAGGACTGAATCAAGAGAAGTGCCGCTTGTTTCCAGCGCACTTATTGCCATTTCAAGGCTGTCAAGTGACGAAACCAGGTTGCGCTGATTAATCGAATATTCGTTGATTGCTTTTGCCCAGGCGTCATAACTGGTCATTTCAGTGTAGGAAATATCCGGATTGATGTAAAGGCTATATCGGTTTACATCAAGATTATCAAGGTCTGGACCAATTGATTTTATCGCATTGATCATTTCTGCATAATACTGTAACCCGTTCGCCCAATGCAGGGTTAGCGAACTTTCGGGGTTTATTACCAGTGAAAAATGTATACCGGTATAAATCCTTTCAACAAAGTCAGGACGAATGTGCTGCCCGTTTTCTATGATTGTCACATCATCCGCGGTGGGGTATATGCGACCAGTGAGGTTTTTTCCAGAAAATTCAACCGTGATTTCAGGGAAATTACGGTTATCTGTCCTGTCTATTTGGATTGTTGGCTCTGGTGATTGAGCTGAGGCGAAGCCCGGAAAAAGCAGATTTGCCAGCAAAACCAGCAGGATGCATGAAAAAACCCCAACTCCCTGTATTGTTTTTGAAGGTCGATTTCTTTTGATCATTTGGTTTATTTAATTGAATGGTCGGACCATCATTGTATTTAATTTTAACGCAAGAATTTAATCAATCAGTCCTACGTGCTTAAAAGCGTTGGCTAAGCCATCTTCTGTAACATGGTCGGTAATGTGATCGGCAACGTCTTTGAGCTGAGGAATGGCGTTACCCATGGCAACACCGATCCCGGTTGTTTCAATCATTTCGATGTCGTTGTCTGAATCGCCAAAACTATAGGCATCTTCGAGGGGCTTGCCAAGTCGATTCATAATGAACTCAACTGCTTTTCCCTTGCTTGTTCCATCCTGAAAAATATCGGCGAACCCACGCTTTCGTGAGGACATATTCCATAAGCCCAGGGTCAGTTCGGGGCTTATAAACTGCTTAAGTTTTTCAATATCAACGTCTTCAGTCAAAACAACACTTATTTTATTGGCATCCATGTGCCATTCGGTACAATCAAATGTGGTACTGGGGAAAACCCTGGTTGTCCATTTGAAGGCATCCTCAACACTGAAATTCATTAAACGGGCGAGCGACGGCAAGTAATTTTGGTTTGCGTAAAGGCTAATGTTGTTTTCAACAAAAAAGCCATTTTTATTATCCTCAAGGTATTCTATCACTTTGTCGGTTAAAACTTCCGGAATAGGACGGTGGAACAATTCTTTGCCATGCTCCTCGATATAAATTCCATTCCCTCCAATGAAACCTTCGAATCCCACCTCCCAGATATGGTCAAACACCTGGCAGCGGCTGCGGCCGGTATTTAAATATAACTTGTGTCCGTTTGCTTTGGCTTTTTTGATTGCTTCTGCGGCAGACTCTGGAACCTGAAGGGTACGATCAACGAGGGTCCCGTCAATATCCAGGAAAATCACTTTATTTTTTAACATTTTTCACCTACGCCGGTCAACACCGGTAAGAATTTTGTCTATTAGTAAAACAAAGGCTATTTTTTTGAATAAATGTCCGAATAGTCGTCGGTTGTCTCGAGCACATGGAGGGCATATGGACAAGTCGCCGTCAATTTTACATTAGCTTTGCGGGCTTCTTCAACGATTCGATCAACCAATTCTCGTGCGATTCCACCACCGCGATAGTTTGGGTCGACTCCAGTATGACTAACAGTCCAGACTTGATCTTCAGCGTGATATTGGAGATCACCGATTTTTTCATCATGTTCATTTTTTACGAGGATCTCTTCAAGATCCGGGTCAAAATGGTAACTTACATTATAAGTTGGCATTACTTTCCCTTCTTTATTCAGGCTTATTTGGCTTTGCCCTGGTTGGCAACCGCTTCCATCTGGGCTTTGATTGCTTCTGGGTCTCCGAGGTAACACTTGTTTAACACGTTGAAGTCTCTGTCGAATTCGTAAACCAACGGAACACCAGTAGGAATGTTGACGCCAACAATTTCTTCTTCACTTAATTGATCGAAAGTTTTCACCATGGCTCGCAGAGAATTGCCATGGGCAACAACTACAACACGCTTTCCAGCCAGCATATCAGGTTTGATCACTTCTTCAAAATAAGGCATGGTGCGTTCGACGGTAATGGCAAGGCTTTCGGTCAGTGGAAGCACTGATTTGTCTTCGGTTTCACGATATTGTGCCTGGACGCGCGGGCTGCGTTCGTCATCCGCTTCGAGCTCGGGTGGGGGTGTGGCATAAGAACGCCGCCAGATCAACACCTGTTCCTCGCCGTATTTGGCAGCTGTTTCGGCTTTGTTGAGCCCTTGCAGAGCGCCATAATGACGTTCGTTGAGCTTCCATGATTTGACCACAGGCAGCCAGGAGCGATCCATCTCGTCGAGGACGATATCCAATGTATGGATAGCGCGTTTGAGATAGGAGGTGTAACAAATATCAAAGTCATAACCCTGTTCTTTGAGCAGCTTGCCACCGTTGGAAGCTTCTTCACGACCTTTATCGGTCAGCTCTACATCGGTCCAGCCGGTAAAGAGGTTGAGTTTGTTCCATTCGCTTTCGCCATGTCTGATCAAGACTAATTTCATCATTTTATGCTCCGGAAATTTTTTTGTTTTGATAATGATAACCCATTAAGGCGCAGTTACAATCCCCTTTTATCGGGATTTATGCCCGATTGTTCGCTTTTCTTGCATGATGTATCGGTAATACTGATATAGAAGCTTGTGACGCTGTAAAGGATCGGCTAATGAGTAATTTTCCCATTCATAATAAGAGAAAAGCGAAAATGTCTTACAGAACAACAGGCTTACAACAAAAAGAATTTGGGAATTAGAAGTAGAATTACATCAACCATTTTATTGCACTATGTTGGTAAAGAGCTCCTTCACAGAGGCAAAAGGTTTTTCTTTCAGCGGTTCGTAGAAAAATGGAGGGTGAGGAATATGGATGCTTTGGAAACCAAGTTTCACAAAGCGATGCTGGATATTTATGTTCGTGTTAAAAATGAAATTAATTACAATCCGAGTCGTTTTATACAGTTAGTAAGTGATCGGGGCGGGCTTGCTGCTGCAAAACAGCTTATCAGAGTTGATGGTGGAACATCTGGTTTTACGACTTTGTGGGAGAATAACCGCCTGGATCTTTCGGTTGAAGCACATGTAATAAAGCCCGAGTACCGTGACCTATTCACAGACGAAGAAATTGAAATTTGCAGAAACCGATTAATCGAATATGGTTATTCGTTTGATAAATAAGCAACAGGTGAACCAAAACGTCAGTAACAAGATGCCCACAACCCCGGTGGATGACCTTAAGATTTTGGTTTGGTTGAAATAAAAAAACTAGTTGGATGGTGTCACTAACCAACTGGTATTGAGGATTTTTGTCTACTTGTCGATATCCCAGATTTCTTTCAAACGATTAACCGTAAAATTCCATTTATCTGTTTTTGGTTTGCATACCGTATTCTGATTTCCAAAAAAACCATATTCCCGGACAGCCTCAGCAAGGGCAACCTTTTTTTGCCAATCTACTAAGATGACAAATTCTTCGTTCCCAGGCAAGGCATTTTTATTGTAGTTGGCGTGAAGATCTAAGTTATAAAAAGATTTGGGACCTTCTTCAGTCTGAATGATTGTTTCTTGTGCTGGTTTTGCCACTTCTTCAACAGTTCCGACCCCGACATAACCTGTTCTTGGAATATTCACCCAGATACGGTCTCCGACCTCGAGCATGCGCATGGTATTGCTGTACCACGAACCTCCACCACCTGAAACAAAGCCATATTTTAATGCATCCGCCCAGGAGCGTTGTTCTTCATCGCCGAATGAGAAATAATATTCACCGTTCCATGGCACTTTTGAAGGTTCGGATGTTTTACTAATTTGTTCAGGTTCAAACATCCAGGCACGGCTAAGGAGTCGTTTCCCATCATGTTCAAAGAGATTGAAAAACAGGACATTGATATCAATCCCATATTCTTGCAAAAAGCTGATAATCCGCTCTGTGCTGCCATCCATTTCGGTGCCTACGATTACGATCTGGATATCCTTATCGTCATTATCTTCGCTTAGTTCTACGCCAAAACGTGATTTGAAGGCATCATTTAATGATTCGTAGGGTGAATGGTCATGGTAAATCTTAGCAATACTTTCAGCATTTAAGCTCTTTGCCCAGGAAGCATAATCCAGTGCCTGTGCAGTAACTTCCCTTGGGGTCATGTTTCGTTTCAATTCTACAACTACTGGATTCCCACTTGAGTTAAGGCACAGTAAATCGATCAAACCTCCATGTTGAGTCCTAACCTGCCTGCCAATTTTCAACCAGGCATCGCTGAGGAAGTTGATATCATTATCAATAAGGTCTTCCAATTCTTTTTCAGTAATGTTTTTGGAAGCTTTAAGAGCTTCTTTTTTGTCTAAATCCCATATGGTTTGTTTTATTGCCATGAAAACTCCTATATCTCGAAATAAAAACAATTATATACTTAACACATTTTAGAAAAGCCGTTTAGGTCATGATATATGCATAGCCAAAGGAATTCACAAGATTAGGGCTATTTGATTTTTTGTTGTCAAAATGTTGTTATAGGTTTACCCAACTTGACTTATCCAATCACGAATATTAGTGCAATTCTCTCTTTATCTCTTCGCCCTAATTCAATGCTACGCATAATAACACTCCGGGAACTTTCAAATGTTTGAAATACCTGTTTTGCCCAATCAATTGAAATAACATGATTCTTAAAAAAACCTTATATCCAAAATATATGTGATTCACTATTATTTATTTTATCCTACTCCCCCACGATAGATTATTATGTTCATGGTGCGCTTATGTTGGCCGAGAGGTTTTCGTCCAGTTTATAGTTTTCAAATTTCAAATTTTCAAGGGAACAGTATTTTATTTCTTCAAACGCGCTATGAAGTTCGGGATGGAGTGATTCTGTGAAAATATGTGCGACAACCTCGTTTATTTTTGCTTTTTGCAATCTATCAAAGCCACGAAATGTATTTAATTTATTTGCGACTTTTGTATAAAGCTCCCATTTGCAGAGCACATCGCGCATAAAGCAACCATAGAAAAACAATTCAGACAGTACACCGAGGTTTTTATTTCCTCCGATTTTTAGCTCGACTAAGCGAAAAGCTTTGCCGTCAAGTCCCCAAATGTCAATAGCGGCAGCAGCACCAGGGAAAATGCGCGTTTTACTTGATACCTTATCTTGAAACAAACCAACCGGAAGCTGATGAAAAAATTGTTCTATTTTTGTTCCTAACTGATCATTCAGGTAATTTGGATGCCCAACAAGCCAGCGTTCTGCTTGCGATTCACTATTGTGAGCCTTTGTGTCTACCTCTTGTGCCGGAATATTAATAAGCAATTTTCCTGATAGCTTTTCTTTTTCAAATCGTTCGGTTTCGGATTTTATTGTGTTAGAAAGGTGGAACCAGTTAAAGCCTTGGTTAAAGCGCAGTGCACGATACAAGAAACGCTGATAATGGGGGTTATACGTTTCCACTGTTCCATTTAGTGATAGTTCTACTTTTTCATAACCATGAGCTTTGAGACACGAAGCCCATGCCTCAAAGGCAGCCTTATCTTCCTGCATATTGGCAATAGCACCGGCTGCACTTATCTCCATATATGCGGTTTCACCGTACTCCCAGAACTTTATGTCGCTGGGAAAGCGAGCCCTTCTCATTTCCGTTAGCATAGCATTTACCTCCTTACATGAGAACTGAATATAAATCTATGCCTCTGCCCAATCACATCCAGTAGATTACACCGATGCCATTCTCAGGAATGCGCAGCCAGTCTTGTTTTTGATAATCCAAAAAACAATACGGTACGATACTGTCCCCCTCGTATCACACACCGAGATTGGATAAAACCAGGGTTAGGACAAGACTAGTATATGGTCTCATGAGCCTAAAGAGTATTTAATACCGATGCTGCAAGTGTGATTATGGTTTGCCTCTTTCATCGTTCCTCCTTGTGGGTCAACAGCGAGTTTCTGGGTTGGTTTTATTTACTCCCATTCAATCGTAGCGGGGGGTTTGGAGCTGATGTCGTAGACCACGCGGTTGACGCCAACAACCTCGTTGACAATCCGGTTGCTTACGTTTGCAAGCAGGTCCTGGGGCAGGCGTGCCCAGTCGGCGGTCATGAAATCGACAGAGGTTACAGCGCGCAAGACGATTGTTTCGGCGTAGGTGCGCTGGTCGCCCATGACTCCAACGCTTTTGACAGGAATCAGGGTAGTAAAAGCCTGCGAACTGCCCTGCAGCTGCCCGTGTTCATCTTCATGAATACGGAGCAAGTCGGCTTTTTCGAGCTCTTCTCTAAAGATCGCATCGGCATGACGCACAGTTGCCACTCTCTCAGGGGTCACTTCACCAAGGCAGCGCACCGCCAAACCTGGACCAGGAAAAGGCTGACGCCAGACCAGCTCGGGCGGCAGACCAAGTTCCAATCCAATTGCGCGCACCTCATCTTTGAAGAGCAGCCGCAGGGGTTCAACCAGTTTGAACTGCATGTCATCTGGCAAACCGGCGACGTTATGATGGGTTTTGATGCGGTGTGCTTCGGTTATACCGATGCCTTTGGATTCGATCACGTCCGGGTAGATCGTGCCCTGTGCCAGAAATTCGAATTCTCCGGCATCATGCACAGCGCGTTCAAATTCGCGGACAAATAGCTCGCCAATGATTTTACGTTTTTCTTCAGGATCGGTCACGCCTTTTAGACGGGCAAAATAACGCTCTGAAGCGTCTATCGTAACCAGATTTTCACCCAAAATAGGGCGGAAGGTTTCTTCAATTTGCTCTGCCTCGCCCTGGCGCATTAA
>CAZMZQ010000018.1:16140-18396 GCA_964570745.1 uncultured Anaerolineaceae bacterium | reverse complement strand
AAATCAGCGCCGGCATTAAGGCTGTTGAGCGCTCTTTCAGCTCCGGCTTGTGTCGTGGCAAAAATCTGCTGTGCGCGAACCTGCTCCACCTCGTTTGGCACGCTTTGGATAATTTGGTCTCTCTGCCAGGCAGCCTCAGCAGCCAATCGCAGGCTCATTCGGAATTCTGCGTCGTCAAAATGATTTGTTTCCATCCAGTTGGTCAGTGCGCTGCCCGATCCCAGTTCTGTCAACAGGTCGTCAATTCGCAGTTGCAATGCTTCGTCACTTAAACTAAAACCCGCCTGGTGTGCACCCTGCACAAGCAGCTGCTGGTCAACCAGGAAGTCTAAAACTACTTGTTGAATTTCAGCATCAGAAGGCTGCACCGCTTCACCAATCAGGCTGTCGCGATATCGCTGAACTTCATTTTGGTAGTAACTCAATGGAACGATCTCACTGTTTACAACTATTGCAGCAGGGATCTCAACCGCAGTGGGCGTCATCTCTATAGTGACTGTGGATATAACCACCGTTGGTGACGTTGGAAGATCGGTCGGTTGGGACGAAAGCGTCGGTGTTTGCCGCGGGTTGCATCCACTAAACAAAACAATTGCCGCGATCAATAAAGTCCCGCTAAGATATCTCTTCAGGCTTGGAATTTGCATTTTATTATTATACCCACTAACTGGAAAAACCACGAACCAGAACAGACAAGGAAAGACGCCAGCAATTCACAATATGGAATGAAATAAACAAATCTCTCTTAAAAAACTGTTCGTTTTTCTCAAATCTATGGCTAAACAGGGAATCAATTACCAAAATTTCCATGATTTATCAACTCGGTACGGCCGGGTCTTAATTACGAACGCTCGATATTAACATCAGTTAGTGAAGGGACTCTGTGCCTGCGCAGCAAGGTATGACCCCTTCCGCAAATTCACGCTAAATAAACAATCGTACGGGCGGGTCCCAATCACGAACGCCGATATTCTCTAACTCAGCAAGACCCGCCCTGCGCAGGACCAATCGAAGTGCTGTGGAAACAGAATGAAAACTAGCCCAATCAGGGCGGGTTTGACAGAGTGGTTAAGATCACGAAGCTCACATCCTGAACCCGCCCGTACTTTTTTCTTGGGTAAGCAGACATAGAGAAGGCTTATGCAAAATAAAACTCGTACGGACGAGGTTTATCTTCGTCCGAAAACGCTCATCCAAACAGCTCATTAGCGGACAGAGACGAGCTCTGTCCCTACGGAGAGATCAATGTCACAATGCTCACGTGCTGAACCCGCCCTTGCCAAATTAAGGTCATACTAATGTAATTCTGTCATTCTGGTCTCATTTGCGAAGAATCTTATCGCTCTAGCGCCAAGATCCTTCACTTCGTTCAGGATGACAATACCTTTTACCGTCATCTGCAGTTTATCTTTTTGCAGTCAAGTGTCGGAATTGTTTTCATGCTATATCAATTCCGTACGGGCGGGTTTTGCGCTGTGATTAAGACAAGGAAAGACAATTGAATGTCTTTCCTTGTCTCTCGTATTATCAGGCTGATAGTGCTATGAACTGGCTGTTATACAACTCAGCGTAAAATCCCTCAGCTTTGAGCAGGCTTTCATGCGTGCCCTGCTCCACAATATCTCCATCCCGCAAGACCAAAATTCTGTCTGCGTTCCGGATTGTGGAAAGCCGGTGCGCGATCACAAATGAGGTTCTGCCTTTCATCAACTTGTCCATTGCTTTCTGGATCAAAACTTCCGTACGGGTATCGACCGAACTGGTTGCCTCATCTAAAATCAGGATCGGCGGGTCTGCCAATACCGCACGGGCAATCGTCAGGAGCTGTTTCTGACCGGCGGAGACGTTCGTGGCATCTTCATTGAGTACCATTTCATAACCACCAGGAAGCGTACGCGTAAAATGATCTGCGTATGCCAGGTCTGCCGCATGTTCAACTTCTTCGTCAGTCGCATCCTGGCGGCCATAGCGGATATTCTCGCGAATGGTACCGTTGAACAACCATGTGTCCTGCAAAACCATGGCAAACTTACTGCGAAGGTCTTTCCGGGTGAAATCTTTTATGTTCACGTCATCAACCAGGATCTCCCCATCATCGATATCGTAATAACGCATCAATAGTTTTACCAGGGTGGTCTTACCCGCTCCGGTGGGTCCAACGATCGCAATCTGTTGACCAGGTTCAACTTTAATTGAAAAATCATGAATCACCGGATTGTCAGGCAAGTAGCCAAAGCGAACATGCTTAAATTCGAC
>CAZMZQ010000018.1:14830-16040 GCA_964570745.1 uncultured Anaerolineaceae bacterium | reverse complement strand
CGCCAGGCGCTGTCGTAGAGAGTGTCGCTTAGTTTTTCAAACTGGGCAATACTGGCTTTCTCACCATTGAAGGCTTTAAGTACTATGTGCCCACCATACATTTCTTCGACGTGACCATTGATGTGACCCAGAAATTCTTGTTGTCTGCGATAGTAGACCTGTGATTTACCCACAACAACCCGAATCAGGATCATAGCCAGGGGAATCATTGCGAGCCCGATCAGGGTCATTAACACGTTAATGCTCAACATCATAATCAAGACACCCACAACACGGGTTACCGAGGTGATTATTTGTGAGAGACTCTGGTTAAGGGTTTGATTGATCGTGTCTACATCGTTTGTGACTCTTGATAAAACCTCACCATGTGTGACCTTGTCAAAAAAGCTGAGCGGCAGGTGGTTGAGTTTCTCAGAAATTTCTTTGCGCAATTGATAGGTGATTTTTGCAGAGACGGTTGTGAGCACATAACCCTGAATTACTCCCAACACTGTTGAAATCAGATACAAAATAATCACCTGAACTAAAATTTGGTTTAAACGAACGAAGTCAATGCCGAGTGGATCGTTTTGAATTATACGCTGGACTCCGAGATAAAGTTCAGTTGTCGCCTGACCCAGAGTGCGAGGACCAAAGATTGCAAAAACCGTTGAACCGGCTGCCAGAAGCATGGCAAACAGGACCAACCATTTATATTTCCCAAAATAGCTCACCAGTTGAGTGATACTGCCTCTGAAATCCCTGGCTTTTTCCCCGGGCATTAATGCACCTGGACCACCACCCGGTCTAACCTGAGGTTTTGGAGTCTGGACTTTTTGGTTGTTATAAGTGTTGTTACCAGATTGAAGTTGTGTATTGTTGTTGTTGTTATTATTGTTGTTGCTCATGCTAACTCTGCCTCACTGAGCTGAGAATTGGCAATTTCCTGGTAGGTTTTACAGCTTTGCATCAGCTCACTATGTTTGCCTTTTCCCACCAGGCGACCGTTATCCAAAACCAGGATCTGATCCGAAAGTTTTGCAGTTGATACTCTTTGTGTAACCACAAGAAGCGTACTGTCAGCCAGTTTTTGACCTATTGCCTGTCTTAGTTTGGCATCCGTTTTGAAATCCAGCGCAGAGAAGGTATCATCGAAGATGAAAACCGGTGGTTTTTTAATCACCGCCCTGGCAATCGATAGCCTTTGCTTTTGACCTCCTGAGACGTTAGT
>CAZMZQ010000018.1:3657-14730 GCA_964570745.1 uncultured Anaerolineaceae bacterium | reverse complement strand
TAATCACCGCCCTGGCAATCGATAGCCTTTGCTTTTGACCTCCTGAGACGTTAGTACCTCCCTGGGATATCTCCATGTTTAATCCTTTTTCATCCTTCAGAACGAAATCTTCTGCCTGGGCTATCTGAATGGCTTCGATCATGTCTTCTTCGCTCGCATCTGGTTTTCCCACCTCGAGGTTGCTCGCAACAGTTCCGCTAAAGAGAAGTCCTTTTTGCGGGGCAAAACCAATTTGCTCACGCAATTCATGCTGACTCATATCGCGAATGTCTATCCCGTCCAGGGTTATTGAGCCTTTCGAAACGTCGAAAAATCGTGGAAGAAGGTTTATTAGTGTTGATTTACCCGAGCCAGTTGAACCAATGATGGAGGTAACCTGCCCTGGTTCTGCCCTGAAACTGATATCATGTAACACATCTTCTTCAGCATCAGGATACCTGAAGTCGATATCATGAAATTCAACCAACCCTCGAACCGGTTGTTCAAGATCTTTCGGGTTTTCGGGGTCGAGGATGACAATCGGGGTTTCGAGCACATCCGCTATACGTCCACCAGAAACCGCAGCACGAGGAATAAAGATAAAGAGCATTGATAACTGCATGAACGAAAAGAAAATCTGCATGGAATATTGCATGAAAGCAATCAAATTACCCACTTGCAAGGCACTCCGGGCAACAAACTGAGCACCAACAGTAATAATCAGCACCTGCCCACCCATCATAACCAGGTTCATAAGAGGGAACACAAACGACATTGCCCTGCCAACAAAAGCCTGGTTATCAGTGACATCCAGGTTCGCTTTGTCGAAACGGTCTTCTTCGAATTGTTGTTTATTAAATGCTCTTACAACTAATAATCCGGACAGGTTTTCTCGCATGACCAGGTTAAGTCGGTCAACAAGTTTTTGGATAATGGTGAACTTGGGCATAACAATCGAAAAAACCGTAATGATCACGGTCAAAAGCAATGCCACCACGAGGGCAATTGTCCACCACATGCCAGGGCTCTTGTCGAGAGCATAGATGATGCCTAATGTGCCGATCATCGGAGCCTGAACCGCCATTCTGAGCAGCATAAACACCACCATCTGCACCTGGGAGACATCGTTGGTTGTCCTGGTAATTAACGAAGCGGTTGAGAATTTTTCGAATTCTGCCGTAGTGAATGATTCCACTTTTGAAAAAATTCCCATACGCACGTCCCTGGCTACCCCTGCCGCCGTCCGTGAAGCGAGAAAACTGACGATAAGTGAAGCGATTAGCCCAATTACTGCGACGAGAATCATTCGAAAACCGGTGTTGAGAATATATTGGTTTTGAGTTTTTTGTGTGTCAATCCCAAGCCTCTCATATTCTGCTGATATCGAAGAGATTGTCAGTTGCTGCAGGATAGAGCCTTCCAAAGATGAGAGATGATCAAAAACCGGTTTCTGAATTTCGGCTATTTGTTCTGGCGACATTGCCTGGAGCAATTGCTCAAAGCTGATTGCGACTGGGATATCCATCATTTGGGTGGGGATATTCTCGCCAAACAGTTGTTTTGCCTGTTCAGGGTAATTTTGAATCAGGTTAAATGCCTGAATAAAAATTAACGGTTTAGAAATCCTATCTTCCAGTGTTTGTTTGCTTTCCTCCCCAAGGTCTTTAACCACAAAGACTGGTTCGTTTTGCAAAGCTGGTATCTTTGCCAGCAAGGATATAGCCTGATCTGAACCGGGGTTTACCAGCTCATAATCAGCAGCAATCGCCTTGTAATCTTCGGAATCCTGCAGCAACCTGAGCGAGTTCATTGTTTCAGTACTCAACGCATCAGGAATCCCAGTTTCAATACCGCGCTGTTGGATGCCAACATTGATAATTTGGGAAAGCAGATCGGGCAAAGAAAGGTCGGATGCAGCAACTACGACAACCATGATGAGTGCCATTAATATGCTTTTCCAATAGGGAACAATATATTTTTTAAGTCTTAGCATATGTTAATTTTCACCTTTATGATATGAATGTTTTTCGCAGGGGTACATTAATGAGTGTTTCTCAAGAATGGTAAGAATTGCTTTTTCAATTGCCGGAATCTCCTCAGGTTCAATCGTCTCCGCCAATGACTGGATCCATTGATGATGGGCAATTTTGGCTTGAGAAACAATCTTCTTGCCGTCGTCGGTCAGTTCAAGTAACTTTCTTCGGCGGTCGCTTGGGTTATCAATCCGTATTACCAGTCCGGAACGAACCAGCTTTTCAATTAATTGGGAAACCGCTGGATTTGAAATACCCAAATAGCTCGAAAGAGCGCTTAGAGTTATATCCGGATTGTAGTTTAAGTGAAAAAGGCTCATCATCTGGCTTTGTGAAAGCCCGGATTCCTGGATGAAATGGAAACGTTCGATGATTGAATAGCGCGCAACCAAATCCGCCAAATCGTAGAGTGTTTTTAGAAATTTTTCATTCATGTAATCCTGCTTAATAGTTAAGAACGGTTAACTTTACGACGCACAATCCCGAATGTCAAGCAGAAATACAAAAATTGAAGGAAGTTGTCGGGGTGAATGAAATGCCTGGATTTTTATTTAAATATGTTGTTTCAAAGGAAACAATTCCACCAGAAGACGAGTCGTAATAGTACGATAGATGTTGAGGTAGGCAGATTTTGAATTGAAGAGCTCCATCAAACCCACCTCGCTTTATTTGATAAAACGGGTAATAAAGGTTTATTCCCCGAAATTTTTCAAAAATAGATCTTTCAATTCAGCCAAAAGAGCATCTCTGTCTGGTCCGGACGCCTGGAGAAGCAGCTCATCACCTTGTTTTGCTGCCAGAAGCATGACTGAAATCATGCCTTTCACAACCACAGGTTCGGTTCCATTAGTCTGATTAGTAACCGTGAGCTGGCAATCATATTTTTTTACAGTTTGAATGAAAGTAGCTGCAGGACGCGCGTGTAAACCGGATGGGTTGCTGACAGTTACAGACAACTCAACCTGTTCTTCAGTTTGTTCTTTATCAATTGGATCGCAGATTACATCTGGAACGACTGGTTTTTGAACAGCCTGTTCACCAAGAATTTGCTGCTGTTTGGCTGCGAGAGCATTCATTGCTTCGTCATAAACCTCCTGGATCGGACTGCCAAGACCGGCCTGGACACAAGCAGCAATAGAGCCTTCCACAAATGGGGCTGGGCACATCCGAACCTTTGATACGATATCTTCATCGAGCATCTGAAGCGCCATTTCAGTACTCAATACTGCACTACCAAGATCCATCAATACCAAAACATCATCATGTTCTGCCAGTTCGTTCAAAGCTTCCATGATTTCAATCGCATTGGTGCCAATTTCAGAGTGATCATCTCCAAGACCAGCTGCGACTCTGA
This sequence comes from uncultured Anaerolineaceae bacterium, assembly GCA_964570745.1. GTDB lineage: Bacteria > Chloroflexota > Anaerolineae > Anaerolineales > Anaerolineaceae > Mesolinea. Next base: position 11,364 of record CAZMZQ010000018.1, on the reverse strand, counting down.
TTTTTAATGCAGCTGAAGGTGTCATTTGCCTCATTAACTCTGCTGTACCTTTGGCAAGTTGATAGCTGTGGGAGACAAGTAAGATATTTACCATTTCTTCCTCTAATTATTTTTCTTTTGGTTTGTTATCCTGGCTAGGTTTAGGTCTGAAAAGAGAATGGAACCAGCTCATTCCAAAGAAAACCAGCCAAATGCTGCCCCCAAAGAGGAAACCCCAGAGCAAACCGCGTCCCCAATCCCCACTTCCCATGATAATTTGCGCGGCAACTAATATCATCATTCCAATACTTAAGACCGTAATCACGACAAACCCGGTGTTTTTTTGTATCCAGGGTGTTCTAAGATCTTCCAAATCTATTTCTTTCTTTGAGGTTGGTTTTTTGTTCTTACTACTCATTTAAGCTCCTGATTTCCAAAAAATAGAGGCGAAGTTGAAAAGCTCCGCCCCTATTCACTAAACGATCAAACGATTTAATTTTCGACCCAGTCGAAGGTTCGGGTGACCGCTTTCTTCCAACCCTTGTAGAGTGTCTCGCGGGTTTCCGCATCCATCTTAGGATACCATTCTTTATCCTTACCCCAGTTGGCGCGCAGGTCTTCGACTTTTGCCCAGAAACCAACAGCCAAGCCAGCTGCATAGGCAGCACCCAGTGCAGTGGTTTCAGCAACAGTCGGGCGAATCACGGGCACACCAAGGATATCAGACTGGAATTGCATCAAGGTCTCATTGAAGACCATACCGCCATCAACCTTCAAGGCTGTCAATTCAACACCGGAATCCTTGTTCATTGCTTCGAGGACTTCAGCGGTCTGATAGGCAGTGGCTTCGAGGACGGCGCGTGCCAGGTGACCGCCAGTAATATAGCGTGTCAGACCAACAATAGCGCCTCGGGCATCACTCTTCCAGTATGGAGCAAACAAACCTGAAAAAGCGGGGACGAAGTAGATGCCGCCAGAATCTTCGACAGAGTTGGCAAGCATTTCAATATCAGATGATTTTTCGATCATCTTCAGGTTGTCACGCAGCCACTGCACCAGGGCACCGGTAATGGCGATTGAGCCTTCCAGCGCGTAGACTGCGGGTTCGTTGCCAATTTTGTAACCGAGAGTCGTCAACAAACCATTTTTCGATTGGATTGGTTCGGTGCCGGTGTTCATGAGCATGAAGCAGCCGGTTCCATAGGTGTTCTTGGCTTCGCCGGGGCTGTAGCAGGTCTGCCCAAAGAGGGCTGCTTGCTGGTCGCCCAGATCGCCTGCCACGGGGATGTCATCTAATGGTCCGCCCTTGACATAGCCATATACCTGGCTGGAGGCTTTGATATCTGGCAGCATGGCACGCGGAACGCCCAGGGCTTTCAACATATCAGGATCCCAATCGAGGGTTTCAAGGTTCATCATGAAGGTTCGGGAGGCATTACTAACATCAGTAATATGCACGCCACCCTGAGGTCCGCCTGTGAGGTTCCAGATTACCCAGGTGTCGATGTTTCCAAAGAGAATCTCACCCTTTTCTGCTTTTTCCTTTAATTCAGGTTGATTATCCAGGATCCACTTGATCTTCATGCCAGAGAAATAGGTTGCCAGTGGAAGACCAACTTTTGTTCTAAATCGGTCCTGACCGCCGTCTTTGGCAAGCTCGTTACAAATCTGGTCTGTACGGGTATCTTGCCAAACGATCGCATTATAGACCGGTTTACCAGTTGCTTTTTCCCACACAACAGCAGTTTCGCGCTGATTGGTGATTCCGATGGCAGCTATTTCTTTAACATCAATCTTGAGTTTGTCAAGCGCACCAGCGATGACATCATTGGTTGCCTGCATGATCTCGAGTGGATCATGTTCAACCCAACCGGGTTTGGGGTAGATTTGCTCGTGTTCTTTTTGATCGTAACCGACCACTTTACCAGAATGGTCAAAGACCATAAACCGGGTGCTGGTAGTTCCCTGGTCGATTGCTCCAACATACTTAGCCATAATTTTCTCCTTTTTTTGTTTGTATGGTTTCAGACTTTAACAGTCTAACCAAGTTTCTGCGGCTGATTTGATGAGTAAATAAGTTGAGGTTGCTCCAGGATCTTGATGTCCTGCACTGCGTTCACCCAGGTAGCTGGCACGGCCTTTACGTGCCACAAGAGGTATCGTTGCAAGCATGCCGTCATGTGCAGCTTCAGCAGATTTTTGTAAAGCTTCTCCGTTTGATGCACCATTTTCGATGGCAGAATTTAAAGCACTTAGTGCTGGATAGAGCGAGTCAAGCATTGTTTTGTCGTTTGGTAACGCTTTTCCTAAGTTAGCGATACCAACCGTAGCCGCTTCAAGGGCTTTCGCCCAATCAGTTAATTCCATTTCTGTTTTAGCGCCGATTGTTGCCCCGGCTTTCATAAACAATGTGGAGTAAAGCGGACCAGCAGCACCTCCCACCTTGGACAAAAGCGTCATTCCAACATTTTTAAGAATGGTGCCAATATCTTTGTCCTCAACAGTGGGTAATTTTTCCAACACAGCTCTAAAACCGCGCCTCATATTAGCGCCATGGTCAGCATCACCGATCTCACGGTCAAGGTCGGTTAACATTTCATGATTATCTTCGATCACCTGGGCGTAATCTCGCACCCAATTCAACACATCATCTCTTGATATTGCCACATTTGCCTCGTAAAGACGCTACTGGAGTTAAAGACTCCAGTAGCGTATATCGAAAAACTAAATACCCCAGCGCATGCCAGCGGTTTTAACCGGGGCATCCCAGAGTTTTTTCAAATCATCGTCCATCTTCAAGAGGGTAATGGACGTGCCAGCCATCTCAAGGCTGGTGATATATGGACCGATCAGGTGGCGCACAACTTTAATTCCTTTAGCTTCGAGCAATTCCACTGCCTTTCTGAAAACAATATATAGCTCGATCAAAGGAGTGCCGCCCATACTGTTGACAAACAATAGAACCTCATCTCCACTTTTGAAAGGGAGGTCTTCGACAACAGGTTGAACCAGCATCTCGGTCACTTTATCGGCCGATTCAAGCTTGATGCGATGACGGCCAGGCTCTCCATGAATGCCGATTCCGATTTCCATTTCGTCTTCCGGCAGGTCAAACGATGGTTTGCCTACATGAGGAACTGTACAGGAAGTAAGTGCCATACCCATACTGCGACCTTGGGCATTAACCTTGCGGGCAAGGTCAGCACATTCTTTTAAAGAACGTCCTTCTTCTGCAGCAGCTCCAACAATTTTTTCCATCAAAACTGTCAGACCCACTCCACGGCGCCCGGCTGTCCAGGTGCTGTCTTCGACAGCAACATCGTCATCAACGAGAACAGATTCGACTTCAATCCCTTCGTCTCGTGCCATGTCGGCAGCCATTTCGAAGTTCATCACATCACCGGTGTAGTTTTTAACGATGTGCAAAACGCCTGCACCACCGTCAACAGCCTTGGTAGCTTCAAGCATTTGGTCGGGAGTCGGGCTGGTGAAGACTGCGCCTGGGCAGGCACCATCTAACATTCCTTTACCGACAAACCCGCCGTGCATAGGCTCATGACCGCTGCCCCCACCGGAGACCAACGCAACCTTACCTTTAACAGGGGAGTCTGCGCGAACGATATAGTCAGGGTCGTAAAAGACTTTTACCAGGTCTGGATGAGCCAGTTCAATACCTTTCAGCTCTTCTTTCACAACATCTTCAGGGTTGTTTATTAATTTTTTCATTTTTTTGTCTCCTTGCTCAGCTTGGTACGATCGTGCCTTGACCAAGTGTCAATGTGACCAGCGGTCATAGTGAGATCGAATCAAACCTTAATCGTTCTTGGGCAGGTTTTTGGTAACCAGCACGTCATAGAGCCAGAAACCAATGGGAGCAGCAATTGCGGGAACCAGGACCGGAACGATAAGCCAATAGAACTGCGGATCAAAGAGATCTTTGGTTCCGACCAGGGCACCCAGGATACGAGGGCCAAGGTCGCGGGCAGGGTTGATTGAATAGCCAGAGGGACCACCCAATGACAGACCAACAGCTAAAACAGCAAAACCAACGATTAAAACACCGAGGTTGTCTTTTAGACCATTGTTCTTGAGATCACCACTGGCGGCAATACCCCACACGAGCACGAAAGTTCCAAACAGTTCAGCAAAAGCCGCGGTTATCATACTGTAACCGCCAGTTGAACCAGAACTTGATGCACCCCACCAGCTATTACCGAACACAGACCCAGGACCGGTTGACCAAACATCGGGCATTCCGGCGGCCACGAGTCCATCGCGATAAATGAGGTATACAGCTGCAGCACCAAGGAAGGCGCCGATCATCTGAGCGATGATATAAGGAACAACTTTCTTCCAAGAGAAACCTCGGCGAGCAGCCAAACCAAGAGTGACCGCTGGGTTCAGGTGAGCACCAGAAATACCTCCTGAAACATAGGCAGCTACAATGACTGCAAACGCCCAACCGATGGTAATAGTATTCCAGTTATAGGCAGTACCGGCAAGGCGGGGTGCCAGACCAACATTGGCGACAACACCATCACCGAGCAAAATAAGGATGAAGGTGCCAAAAACTTCGCCGATAAACTCTTTCATTGTGCGATTTTCCATGAATGATTCTCCTTTTTATTTAATTTTGAAATGAATTGTGTTTGGTGAAACGAAATGCAATACTTGTTTTCTTCGATAGTGCCTCCCTCTCCAATTGCTAGTGATGCTTAACCATTCCCTTCAAGCAGGGCTGTCTGGAAAACATTAAAAAACGCAACTGATCTTAGGCTTGTTTTGCAACAAACCTTCTGAAGAAACAGTTGCGCATTAAATTGGCTCCTCAAGTCAATATCCTTTTTCGCTCCCTGGTAATAAAAGACATGCCTGTTATAGTGCCATTGCCGTTCATAATAAGCGGCAATCTTTTTCAAGAGTTAATATAACACAATATTTCTTAATTGTACATGTTATCAACATTAATTGCAGTTTTTTCGTCCCAATTTGTGAATAATTACTACCTGCGTAGTATAATAGTAGAGAAATGGGTTGTTTGGAGGATTTTTTAAATAGGATGGCTGCCTGTTGCTGAATTCCACCACTCCGGGGAGACATCGCCCAGTCCACTAATATCTCAGGGTTGTTTTGAAATTTGACTTATCAAAATCGTATGATGGAGGCAAATGTGCAAGAGAAATTCGATTACATCGTAATTGGGGGAGGCGTAGTCGGCGCAATGATTGCCCGCTGGCTTTCCCGTTACGAAGGCAGACTCCTTCTGATTGAGAAGGAGGCTGATATTGGCATGGGCTGTTCTTCAGCCAACACAGCAATTGTTCATGCTGGTTACGACCCCTTGCCTGGCTCGCTGAAAGCCTTGATGAATGTTAAGGCGAATCAAATGTGGGACCAGTTAGCAGGCGAACTCAACTTTCCTTTTGAACGCAGAGGTGATTATGTTGTTGCCGTGGGCGACGAAGAGCTGCCTTTAGTTGAAAAGCTGATGCAGCAAGGCATAAAAAACGGTGTTCCCGGAATGATAATGATCGACGGAGCTGAAATGCGCTCCCGGGAACGCGATATTAATCCGGAAACCAGTGGTGCTCTCTGGGCTACCACTGGCGGTATCTGCGACCCCTTCCAGGTCACAGTTGCGGCTGCAGAAAATGCGGTGATCAATGGTGCAACAGTGCTCTTGGACACCCAATTTGAAGATTTCATTTGGGAAGGAAACCGGGTGATTGGTGTCAAAACCAATCGGGGTGATTTCTATTCCCGCTGGGTTATCAACTCGGCAGGTATCTACTCAGATGATGTCATGCACAAGGCTGGTGTTCGCCCTGAATTTTTTATCAAGGCTCGCAAAGGCGAATACTTTATCTTCGACCGGGCTGAAGTGCAAATTCATAATGTGCTTTTCCCGGTGCCATCCAGCCGTGGCAAAGGCATTTTGGTAACCGGAACATTACACGAGAACACAATTGTTGGACCGAATGCCAATGTGATTGATGATAAAGAGGATACCTCTTTGACCAAAGCAGGCATGGACGAACTGCTTGATGGCGCTAAAAAGCTGATTCCAACTCTTGACTTACGCCACTCTATCGCCAACTTTGTCGGCTTGCGGCCGATGGGCAACGGACCTTGCTATACACCAGGAATTAATTACAACAATGATTATGTGATTGAGATCCCGACTAACGTTCAGGGTTTTGTAAACCTGGGTGGGATCGAATCGCCCGGTTTGACCTCAGCGCCTGCGATCGCTGAAATGGTGGTGGAGCTGATGGAGGATGCAGGCGAAGAGTTTGTCACCAGGAAAGACTGGGATCCGATCAGACCAGCCCGTCCCCGTTTTGCCCACATGACTCACCAGGAGCGAAAACTGTTGTGTGATGTCGACCCCCGTTACGCCCGGGTGATTTGCCGCTGTGAAAACGTGACAGAGGGTGAGATTGTAGCTGAAATTCACGCCCCAATCCCTGCCCATACCTACGACGCAATAAAACGCCGCACCTGGCTGGGCACCGGTCGCTGCCAGGGAGGCTTTGACATGACCCGTGTAGTAGCTATCCTTGCCCGTGAACTTGGCGTTTCACCTTTTGAGATCACCAAGCGCGGCGAGGGTTCTGAATATCTCTATCGGACCACCAAAGATATGGGGGTTGAAAATGTCAATTAAAAAACAATATGACGTAGTTGTCATTGGCTCTGGTCCGGGTGGACTCGCAGCTGCAATTGAAGCCAAAAAAGGCGGAGCCGATGATGTATTGGTGATCGAACGCGACGTTGAGTTGGGGGGTATTCTGCTCCAGTGCATCCACAACGGGTTTGGGCTGCAGACTTTCAAAGAAGACCTGCCCGGTCCTGAATATGCCCAAAGGTATATCAACGAAGCCAAATCTTTGGGTGTAACCTTCCTGATGGATACGATGGTCATGGATGTGACCTCACAGCGTAAGCTCTATCTCTCGAGCCGCGATTTTGGCTATCTCGAAGTAGACGCCCACGCTCTCGTTTTGGCAATGGGCTGCCGCGAACGGACACGCGCCCAGGTACGCCTGCCTGGTTACCGCCCTAATGGTGTCTTTACTGCTGGTACCGCCCAGCGTTGGGTGAACGTGGAAGGCTATATGCCTGGCAACAAGTTTGTAATCCTTGGTTCTGGCGATATTGGCATGATTATGGCTCGCCGGCTCACTTTTGAAGGCGCACACGTGGAACGAGTGCTTGAAATACAAAACTATCTTTCAGGGCTAAGCCGAAACTACGTTCAATGTTTGGATGACTGGGGCATCCCGCTGCAGTTGAATCATACAATCAAGAAAATTATCGGCAAAGATCGGGTAGAAGCCATTGAAGCTGTGGCAGTGGATGAAAAATGGAATTTTATTCCTGGCACTGAAGAGGTCATCCCCTGCGATACGCTTCTGCTGTCCGTCGGCTTGATCCCCGAAAACGAGCTTTCCAAGAAAGCCGGCGTTGCCCTGGACCCCGTTACCGGTGGTCCGTTTGTAGATGAAAACTTCCAGACGAGCGTGCCCGGCATTTTTGCTGCCGGCAACGTTGTGCATGTTTACGACCTGGTCGATTATGTCTCTATGGCTGGCTCAGAGGCTGGTCGCAGCGCGGCGGAATTTGCCCTGGCTGAGAAAGCCCGTACAGCAAATTATGTCCCCCTGGTTCCCGGCAAAAACGTCCGCTATATCGTCCCCCACAAACTCGACAAAAAAGCATTGGAAA
>CAZMZQ010000018.1:0-3557 GCA_964570745.1 uncultured Anaerolineaceae bacterium | reverse complement strand
GGCAAAAACGTCCGCTATATCGTCCCCCACAAACTCGACAAAAAAGCATTGGAAAAAGGCGACATCAGTTTGCAAATGCGCGTTACCAGGCCGATTGAAGAAGATGTATGGATGGAAGTGCGCGGTGATAACAACAGCATCGTCAGGCGTTCTGAACGCTATGTACGTCCGGGTGAGATGATCACAATTGTGCTAAAGCCGAATATGGCAGCCGAAGTTGAAAAAACCGGAAAACTGACTGTCGATATTTACCCCAAATCGGAGGCATAAGATGGAAGAAAAGAATTTTATCTGCACGGCATGTCCGGTGGGCTGCAAACTGATCGTTCGTATGGAAGGTGACGAGGTGGTCAAAATATTGGGCAACCGCTGTCGTAAGGGTGAGACCTATGGCAGGCAGGAAGCCATCGCTCCCCAACGTATGGTTTCAAGTACGGTCAAAGTGCTGAATGGCCTCCACCCGTTACTGCCTGTATATACCAAAGGTTCCATTCCAAAGCGAAGGATCATGGAAGTTTTGGAGAAGATCCGTGCGGTGGAAATAACCGCTCCGATAAAAGCTGAGGATGTCATCATAGCGAATGTGATCGGGACCACTGTGGATGTGATCGCCAGTCGGGATATGCCAGCGAAAGAATAGCTCTTGCTTTTCAATTAAACAGAGACCGGTACTCTTAATGAACACCGGTCTCTTTAATTTAAAATAATTTCATTAACCTGCAATATTATTTTTTACTCACCCTGGATGCAAGCCGGTCGCCCAGCCACTGTACACCCTGGACAAGAATCAAGAGCAGCACTACAGTTATCAACATCACTTCGGTTTCGTAGCGTATATAACCATAGCGAATCGCCAGGTCACCTAAACCACCGCCCCCCACCGCCCCAGCCATCGCAGAGTAGCCGACCAGGCTGATAAATGTCAAGGCAACTCCCAAAATAAGCCCGGGCATCGATTCCGGGATGAGCACCTTGCTGACAGTCTGCCAAATACTGCTTCCCATCGATTGCGCTGCCTCAATCAACCCACGCGGTACTTCGCGTAAGGTGCTTTCCACGACTCTTCCAAAAAATGGCACAGCCGCAAGGGTAAGAGGGACAATTGTTGCCGTCGGACCAATGCTGGTGCCAACAAGTGCACGGGTGAAGGGTATCAACAAAACCAAAAGGATGATAAATGGAATTGAGCGGGCGAGGTTGACTATAAAACTCAAAACGCGGTTCAATCCCGGGCGTGGAATGAGCCCATTTTCGTCGGTCAGAATCAGCAGCACCCCCAGAGGAAGGCCGAAGAGCACTGTAAATAAAGTGGAGACACCAACCATAAAGATTGTGGTCAAACTTTCCTGCCAAAGCCTGGGTAACCAGTCACCGATATTCATTTCTTAACCTCCACACGCAAACCTCGTTCTTGTAAGAAAGACAAAGATTCAGCGATCTGTTTTCCCTTGAGCTCTACCTGCAGCTGACCCACCCGACGCTTGCCGATCTGCTGGATGTTACCTCCCAAAAAATTGACATCCACCTCAAATTTTCGCATCATGCTTGCCAAAATGGGTTCATCAGCAGCATCGCCAATAAAAGTGATGGCAGCCTGGATTGCTTCAGGGTCGGTCAAACCTTCCTGGATGGGTGGAAAGAACGCTTTAGAAAGGCGGCTCTGTGGTTCTGCTATCAGGTCAAAAATTGCTCCTGATTCTTGCAGATACCCATTTTCGAGAATGGCAACATGATCACACACTTTTTTAACAACGTCCATCTGATGGGTGATGAGCAGAATGGTAAGTCCCAGTTTTTGATTGAGATCCAGTAATAATTCGAGAATCGAATCGGTCGTAGCTGGGTCCAGTGCTGATGTGGCTTCATCCGAAAGCAGTATCTTGGGATGGTTGGCAAGCGCCCGGGCAATCCCGACCCGCTGTTTTTGACCACCGGATAATTGGGCAGGATAAGAATTCGCCTTGTCTTCCAGGCTAACCAGGTTGAGCAGTTCTTTCACCCTTGCTTCCCGCTCGGTCTTTGAAAACCCGGCTATTTCAAGGGGATAGGCAATGTTTTCAGCGCTGGTTCGCTGGGAAAGCAAATTAAATTGCTGAAAAATCATTCCCATACCCTGGCGGGCTTTCCGAAGGGCAGCATTATCAAGCGCGGTGATATCCTGACCATCAACCCAGATTCTCCCTCTTTCAGGGATTTCAAGGCGGTTAACGCAGCGGATCAGTGTACTTTTTCCAGCCCCGCTGGTACCTACAACTCCATAGATTTGACCGGTTCCTACTTCGAGCGAAACATCATGCAAGGCATGAACAGATGATTTTCCGTCAAAAAAACTCTTTGAGACATTTTCCAGTTTAATCATGATGATTGCCAGGGATGGGCAGTAAAGACCACCCATCCCTTGCGATTCCTTATTTACCAAAAGCCGGCAGAACAGAACCGGCATATTTTTCTTCGATAAAAGCTTTGACTTCCGCTGAAGTCAGCAATTTCACCAGCGCCAAAATGGCTTCATCGTTCTCGCTGCCTCTTTTGACAGCCAGGATATTAACGTATGGGTTATTTTCGCTGGATTCCAGGGCCAATGCATCTTTTGATGGGATTAACCCACCTTCCAACGCGTAGTTTCCATTGATTACTGCCAGGACGGCGTCATCCAGGGCACGCACCAATTGTGCTGCCTCCAGCTCTGATATTTTCAGGTTTTTTGGGTTGTCGGCTATATCTGCCACGGTTGCGCTGAAGCCGGCTTCCGGCTTGAGCGTGATAAACCCGTTGGCAGCCAACAAATTCAATGCTCTGCCGCCATTAGTGTCATCATTCGGGATGATGACAACCGCCCCGTCTGGAACCTGGCTGAGGTCTGTGATCGTTTTGGAATAGATTCCAAGAGGTTCAATATGCACATTTGCAATTGACACCAGATCTGTACCCCGGTTGGCATTAAAGTTCTCGAGGTAGGGCAAATGTTGGAAGAAGTTGGCATCCAGCTGACCGTCATTTAACGCCAGGTTGGGTTGGACATAATCAGTGAATTCAACGATTTCAATTTCCAACCCGGCCGCAGCAGCCAGATTGTCGCGGATGTAACCTAAAATTTCGGCATGAGGGACCGGTGATGCACCTACTTTGACCTTTAAAGTTGAGCTTTCTGTTTGTGTTTGAGCAGGAGTACAGGCAGTGATTAACAAAGCCAAAATCAGATTGAAGCTGAGGATAGCAGTAAGTTTTCGTGCTGATAAGAATTTCATTTTTTCTCCAAATTTTTAATAATTAATTGAAAAAGCCACCGCAGGTACGGTGGCTTGAGTTGGTATTTCTGTCACCGGACCTTCATGATAAGAAGAGCGGTGACCGCTTGTGTGTCAGGAGGTGGCTTGGCTCCCGGCGCACAAAACGTGCCACCGCCGGGGCATGACCATAGACTGAATCGAAACAAGCTGATTTTTAATCATGCGTTAGATAATACATGTTGCCTTTGCATATGTCAAGCACAATATCCAACTTGTGTATAACGAAAAGTCGCAAACTTTGAAAACCAGGCTGATTCATGCCCGTTT
>CAZMZQ010000017.1:2039-18630 GCA_964570745.1 uncultured Anaerolineaceae bacterium | reverse complement strand
TTTTATCTTCGAAAATATATTCTTGCTTGCGTTCATCTCGACCAAATCGGGGGTCAGACGTTCTACGGACACAACCCGATCCAATAGCAAAGTGCGTGCTTCTTCAAGTAATTCGTGGTCGATCCTTCCAGGCAGCAACGTATCAATTACTTCCGATGGAACCGGAATATTCAGCTGTGTTTCAACCAATTTTAAGGTGAGCGCGGTCACCCTCTCGATTCCCCATGATTTTGCTATTAGAACCAACGCCTGCCAGTCAATTTGTTCCCTGAACTTTTGAATCACGATGGCAACATCCAGCAGACCACGCAAGCCGAGCTGGAGATAGTGTTGATAGCTCAGGTGCATGCAGAGATGCAAAATAAGGTCCTCCACGCCCAGCGCAAGGGCATCCACATTGGCGATTTTTGCTGGTATTACCCGCTCCCACAGCGCGTCAACGTCGATAGAAAAAGGCTCATCCTCCTCGAGCAGCGTCCAGTGGATCTCCAGCAAAACCCCGCCGGGTGTTTTCATGGGAGGGACGTGCTTGGTATCTATATTTTCATCTTCCAGGCTGAAATAGGAGGTGTGTTGGCATCCTGACCCAAGCAGCACTTGAAGACAGACAGCAAGGTCACTTTTCTTGACCAGGAGATCGATGTCGTTCATCGAGCGGGCACCGTTATCCCCGTAAACGTTTTCGAGCAAATAGATACCTTTCAAACCTGCTGCGGCAATTCCTGCATTTTGAAGATTTGTGAGCAGCCACTCTGCCTCGGACAATATCAGCGTGTTTCGGACAGCAGTCGTGAGATAAGATTGATACAGAATCCCCCTGGAAAGAGGGTTGAAACAGGAGGTTTTTTCCAGCGCAACCACAAAGGGATAGAGAATCGAAGCAACGCCCTGTTTCCGGGCTTCGTCAATCAGTGATTCCCATTGCTCAGAGTCCAGATTAGATAGAAGTTCCTCCTGATTTTCTCTTGTGCGCCCTGGCTCAAGCAATTTCAGCAAATAAGTAATAGCGTCGAATTTTTCTGACATTCAATTTCCGATTCATTTTATCGTATTACCTAATTGTACCGAAAATGTCTATCAATGAATTGTTTTCATGATATATCAATACCGTATTGGCGGGTCCCAATAATGTGCGCCAATATTCTCTGATCCAGCAAGACTCGCCTTTGCCTGATTGAGATTATAAGTTGTGGGCGGGTTTAGCTGATTGGATCATAGGACAAGAGCTAAGGACGGGTTTGACTGAGTGGTTGAAAATTCAAAGCTCACTTACAGAACCCGCCCGTACCTTTATCTTGTGTGATGGCAAAATGCTCACTTATTGAACCTGTTCGTACAGATATCATAGGAAATGTGAATCTGTCATCCTGAGCTTCAGTTGCGAAGGATCTTGTTGGTTGGAATATAAGATCCTTCGTTCCTCAGGATGAAAAGCTAAAAGATAAGATTTATCGTCCCTCAGCCCAATCTGATCCGTGATTTATAGTATAATTTATTCAGGTGGATTATGAAGACTAAATACAATCAACATCTACCGGTTTTATTGTTCCTCGCAGTCATTATTGTGTTGGCAGTTGTCCTGTTTGCTTGTGAAACATCAAAAGATCAGAATTTACAAATAACGAATGTATTCACGCCGGGATTGGTCCAGTCGGGCCAAAATCAGACTCAAATTCCCGCAAGCACCACAAACCCCACAGAAAGTGCCCTCGCAACAGCAGAAGCGACTCACTTTCCGTCAGCACTTCCAACCATGATCGTTACGAATGCGCAGGGGCAACCGGTGTTTGCTACACAAACAAGGATTTCCGTCCAGCCAGGTCAACCAACCAACACCCGAACGTCACAGCAAACTACACAAAACCCCTACCCGATTGTTAGCGTAACCGCCACCCGCATAGCAACCCAACCCAATCAACCTACAAGCACACAAACCTCGGTCATTACACCTTCCCCCACACCCCAAACTGGCTGGGCAGGGGAATGGACGGCATATTATGAAAAGGCTGACGGCAGTTTTTCAACCGGCAAGCTGCTGGTCACGCTGAACGGTTCAGATCTGACGGCATCGCTGGAAATGGATGGTCAGATCTTAAAATATGAGGGGATCATATTTAATGAAGGCGTATTTGCAACCGGCAACCGGATTGGAGGAGGTTCGAAGGATAGTTTCTGGTGGGATCTGCTGCCTGATGGGCAGTTCAGGGGATCCTATGAGCATAAGTTTGCTTTCTGCGGTTCGAGAGCGGGGCAAAGCCAACCTTCTCCGTGTCTTGAGCTGTCGACATCTTAGCTGGTAAGGAGCCGCATTTCGGTCAGTTTATTTGTCGATATGCAGATTCAAAAAATATGTGGATTAAAGTGTATAATTTATTACAATAACAAATAATTGTGATGAATGTAATTGGAAGTTCGTAGTAGATTTATTCAGGAGGAAATCACATGAAGAAAAAGATATTGTTAACTATTGGAATCACATTTTCAGTTTTGCTGGTGCTTGTTTCCAGCGCTTCAGCAGCTATCGTCTTCTACCAGACCGACGGTGTTTGGGGGAGGGTGGATGATGGCTATGACGGCATTGTGTTTGATGTGGTCGGTAAGATTGGAGATGTGTTGTCGGATGATGCTTGGACCGCTTCTGGCGGTCGCACTACAGCTGGGGCACTAATTCGCAAACCCTCTGTCTGCACCCACGATAGAGACGGGGACCCGACATTGAATGAGTGGAATTACTCTCCTACATCGGACACGGGAAATCTTGGGCAGCATGAGCCTTCTTCGGGATGCCAATATCAAGGTTTATTCATCTCAGAATATCGCCAGGGCAATACTGATGTGATTGAAATTTACAACAACATGGGCGAGGATATAGACTTGGAAGAAAAACATTTTTCCATTCAGATCTACAATGGCACCTGGTCGTGGTGGTCGTGGAATTATACTGTCAGCTCCACTCCGAGTGTGAATATCCCCTTAACTGGAACAATAGCCAACGGTGCGACTTATGTAATCGCTAGCCAAACTATTACTGGCGTGACCAATCAGATTAGCAGCTTATTGCAATTTGATGGGAATGACGCGGTGGCGCTGGTGAGGGATTATGTGGCTGATCCAACTGGGGATAGTGACGATGGCGCTACCGGGCTCATGTACGGCACTGGGCCAACAGGCAACAACCCGACTGATACCCCAATAACTACAGGCACTAACCCGAGCGTTCAGACCGGACCAATTACTGACTTTAATCAGATTCGCTACGGGAGTGGTAACTTCAGTAGTAAAAGCGGACTGGCTTTTAAGGGTGTCGACAACCATGGTTCAGAGTACCAGGACGGGAACGCCTTCCTGGCTGGCAAGTTCTGCCACGTCAATAATCCTATCAGCAACCCAAGCAATTCTTTCTTGCAAACTTATCTGACGTTGGATTTGATGAACATGACTTGCGGCACGGGCGCGGTCACGCCCTTCCCACCCCCACACCTGACCTTTGTTTATCCGGTGGCATTGGATGAAACACCAAATGAGGGGACCTGCGCGTATCCCCCTCCCGCTACTGGAAACTGTGCTGACGCGGTAACTTTTAGCTCAACCACCTCATCTTTTACCTGTTTTTACCAGGGAGAAGTCACGAAAACCTATTATGTTAAGCTGTTAGGTTTTATGCCGACAACCCCGGATGGAGATTGCACTAAAGTCAGTTACAATGCCCCTGAGGCGTCCGGTATCTTCGTCAGTCAGGAAGGCTCCACCAACTGTGGCTGTTTGTTTGCCATGGTTACTGAGTCTTCGACGACCGCCGTGAACCTGATCTCTTTCAGTGCTGCTGAAACCGCTGAAGGCGCGCTGGTCCAATGGGAGACCGCTTCTGAGACGGATAACCTGGGTTTCAACCTTTACCGGGCTGACTCTGAGGACGGAGAGCGGGTTTTACTGAACAGCAGTCTAATCCCGACCAAGATGCCCCCGGGCAGCCCAATCGGAGGTTTATACGAATACCTCGACACGACCGCCGTTATCGGACAGACTTATTTCTACTGGCTGGAAGACATTGATTTGGCTGGGGTAGCGACTTTGAATGGACCAGTAACTACTGCGCGCTAATAGGGAATTTGTGAGATAGCAAAGATTGAATTAAGTTTTTGATTGAGTTACCGCAGCCTGGTGAGTCTTCCCAGGAATATCAGGCTGCGTTTTATTAAACCATAAATTCTTTCAAGTTTCATGTTAAAATGCAGGGTAATGGGAGAAATTAATGATAGAAGAAAACCAGCTATTTACGCGAAATACCGATTATATCTATCGAAGAATCGTTGACGAGTATGTGCTTGTGCCAACCCATCAGAATGTAGCCAACATGGAGTGTATTTATACGCTCAATGATGTTGGCGCGTTAATCTGGGAAAGGTTGGAATCCCCGGCGAGCTTCCAGAAGCTGGCAAGCACGCTGATGACTGAATTTGATGTTGAAGAAGAGACCTTATTGGAAGATCTTCGGGCGTTTCTTACTGAAATGGAAGCGAACGGAGCCATTATGAAAGTGGACGATTAATGATCTGCTCATTCGATCCTGATCTGACCTTGGATGAATTTACGCTGCGTTTGCTTGAACCTTTGGGCGGGCAGCGCTTTCCTCTGAGTGGATCGATAGAGCTGACCGAACGTTGTAATTTGAATTGTGTGCATTGCTACATCAATCAGCCAGCCGCGGACCAGTCTGCCAGCGCGTGCGAACTGGATGCGCACGCCTGGCGGACTGTGATTGACCAGATGGCTAAGGCGGGCACGCTCTTTTTGCTGATGACCGGCGGTGAGCCGCTGCTGCGGCAGGATTTCCCTGAAATCTTCACCCATGCCTGCCGGCACGGTTTGTTAGTCACGCTCTTCAGCAATGCCTCGATGCTCACCCCGGAGATAACGGATTTGTTGGCGGAGTGGGGTTTGCATTCACTGGAAATCACGCTTTATGGAGCGACCCGGGAAACCTACGAGAATGTAACCCGCCAGCCGGGTTCTTACGACCGCTGCCTGCGGGGGATTGAACTGGTGCTCTCGCGTGGGATCAAAACGAACCTCAAAACCGTGCTTTTGACCAACAACCAACATGAGCTGGCGGCAATGCAGGCGCTGACTGAGGGATTTGGGCTGGATTTCCGCTTCGACAGCACGCTCTGGCCGCGTCTGGACGGCACAACGGCTAACATGCGATACCAGATCTCTAATCAGGAAATGCTCAAATTCGACCTTGAGGACCCTAAAAGGAGGGAAGCCTGGGAGAAAACAGCGCATGAGAACGAAGGGCGGTTGATCCGAGCGGAGTATGTTTTCTCATGCGGCGCTGGGATGCGTTCCTTCCACATCGATGCAAAAGGGAGAATGACCCCGTGCATGATGGCGCGTAAGCCTGCGCTTAATGTGCTATCGCTTGGGTTTTCTGAATCCTGGGCGCGAATTGGGCAGATTCGCGAGTTGAAACGCGAGATGAATACGTCTTGTGAGACATGCACCGCGGGGACGGTCTGCACGCAGTGCCCTGGCTGGTCTTTGGCTCTATTCGGAGACTATGAATCGATTAGCCCGGATATTTGTGAGATTGGGTTGCTCAGGCACGCCCAGTCGTGGAAGATAGACGTGGTATAATTGTAGTTTGGAGGAAATAAACATGGATCATAAGAAAACTTACAGCCCACCACGCGTCACGAAAGTTCAGCTTGTGGTGAAGGATTCCGTTCTCGGAATCTGTCACGCCAGCCCGGTGGATACCCCCCGAAGAACCCAGGGCTGCAACATTGAGTTAACCTGTTGGGATGGTCCTGGTCATTAGACTGGTTGTTTTAGCGCTCACTGCGCGAATGATACCTTTGGGTGTCTGAGATTATTGTTTTTTTTGTAATGAGGTGAGTATTACTGGATTGACCTATTCACTGATGCCGGGTTTGGAAGTTGCACACTATAAATTATTTTTTGAGTCAAAAGAAAGTCGTCTAAAACGCGGAATTCCTTTCTGGCATTCAGGTTTCACCATTAATCGCAAAGAAACCGAGGCAGAACAAACCTCGGTTTTTTGTAACTCCTGTTCCTTTATGCTGCAAGATTTGCCTCTCTCCAGGGAGAACACCTGGCACACTCTGATTGCTCGCAATAACATTTGGGAGCTTTGGAAGGACGAAGCAGGTCAGTTCATTTTCACTAACCCGATGCAAGCGCTCTACAGGCAACTGGTGATTGATTCCGACTTTAGCCGAGCTGAAGTATTAGGTGACTTTTCTTCTGATGGCGCTGCTGCTGCAATTCCGCTTCCTCAGGATCTGGAAATTGTCTTTTTCGCGAATTGGTTGGGAAAATACAGCGATATCCTCTTGCACGCATCCGGGATCGCCGTGGACGGTAAGGGTTACGCCTTTGTGGGACCTTCGGGGGTGGGTAAGTCTACGCTGGCTGGCTTGCTTAGCAAAGAGGCAGGGGTAACGGTGCTCGGAGAAGACCAGCTCGCTTTGAGGCTGCTTGATAATCGGTTTTGGATTTTTGGTACTCCCTGGCACGAAAATCGGTCTTTGTGTGCCCCGCTGGGCGTGCCACTCGAGAAAATTCTCTTTTTGGATAAGAAAGATGAAGACACACTCTTTGCTGTGACTGCCCTGGAGGGCGTCACGCAGCTGCTGCAGACCGCGTTTATCCCATATTACCGCCCGGAGCTGCTTGACGGAATTCTTGAGCGCTTGGACACACTGGCAAACACCGTTTCATTAGTTCATTTCAGCTATCTGCCTGGAAATGATGTGCTGAAACGTGTGATTAATTAGTCACAAAAGGTTGAAAACAACCTATATTTAAAGGTAAATAGCATATGAAAACACCGCGGATCGTCATTTTTTGTTTACTGTTAGCGGGGGTAGTCTTTGCCCAACCAATCGGGTTGGTTCGTGCAGAAGCGCCAACGGAAGCAGGGATCATCTTATCCGAATCCAGCTCCGAATTGATCCGATTTAAGGTCAATTTTGCTTGGGACACGCTGGTCCTGACGGAAACGCAAACCGATGAGGGCACTTTTACGTCGGTAGCCTTCGCAGATGCAGCCACAACAGATGAAACTGGCGCACCGCAATTGCCGGTTATTGGGCAGCTACTGGCAGTGCCGTTTGGCGTGGAGTTCGAATTGGAGATCATACCGGGGAAGGCGCATATCCGGAAAATCAACGCGCCTGTGTTACCGGTGCCCAAACAAGCGGCAGAGTGGAGCCTGCCAACTGAGCTCTACGGGGCGGTGGAATTGCTGAATATCCGTCTGGAGTATGATCCCAATCCGGAGTATTACGAGAGCAATTCCTCTTATCCAGCAAGCCTGGGGAAGATCGCTACTGACAGCGTTATCCGTCAACAGCGCGTGGTGGGAATTGCGCTGCACCCGGTGCAGTATGACCCGGTGAACGAAGAACTTACGATTTATGAGAGCTTTGAGGTGATGTTGGCTTTCGAGGGTCACGCTCAGATTACGCGCAGCGCCAGTGAGCCAGAATCGCAGGCGTATGAGGCATTTTTCAGCCAAAATTTGCTCAATTACGAAACTTCGCCAGCCTGGCGGCTGGATGTCAACAGTCAGAACGCTCTCCAATACAGGGCAACCCCCCAGGCGGGGACTGCTGCGGTGGCCTGGTCGCCACCCGATCCGGGGTGGCGCGTTACTGTGCGCGAAGAAGGTTTTTATCTGCTGAGTTACGCTGAACTTTCAACCGCGGGAGTGGACATGGACAAACTCGACCCGCAAACCCTGCAAATGTTCCACCTCGGGGAAGAAATTGCCATTCAGGTGAACGGCGAAGCCGATGGTTCCTTTGATCCGGCTGACAGCCTGGTTTTTTATGGGCAGGCGCTGGATGATAAATACACATTGGATAACGTCTACTGGCTAACGTATGGCGAAGCAAATGGGCTGCGGATGGCGGAAAGGCAGGTCTCCACCCCGACCGCGCAGCTGGCGCAGACGGTTACAGATCAACTTCACCTGGAAGAGAACAATTGGTATATCACCGGTGTCCCGGGGAATGACAATCTGGACCGGTTTCTCTGGGCAGGGATTTATGCAGGCATCGGCGCTATGGGCGAGAAATTCAATTATTATTTTTCTCTAACTTCGCCAATTGCTGAAAGTGGACAGCTTGATCTGGACCTGCTCGGGCAAACGACGCATACCCAAGGGAATAAGGCGATTGTGGAGCTCAATGGACACCAATTGGGTGTTCTCGAATGGGCAGGAGAGACCTGGGCACACTTTTCAGCGCCAATTCCAGCTGGAACACTCGTTGCTGGCAGCAATACTCTTTCAATCTGGCTCGATAACACATCCGGAACCTTACACGATTTTGTTTATCTGGATCGCGGTGATCTGTTCTTCGGCACCGGCTTTCAGGCGGTGTCAAACCAACTGACCTTCACTTATAACCTTACACAAGATAACGGTTTTGAAATTCAGGGGTTTTCGACGGACCAACTTGCGCTTTTTGACCTGACCAACCCGAATGTTCCGGTGCAGTTAATCGGATTTGGAACGCAAGCTGTCGGAGATGGTTATAGCCTCGCTTTTCAGGAAATTGAAAAAATCATTGGCGAGCATAGCTACGCGGCAGTAGCGCCAAGCATGCACAAAACAGCCTATGCAGTTGAGAAGGCTGTCTCAGCTGACCTGCTTTCGCCATCCAACGCAGCGGATTATCTCATCATCACGCATGCAGATTTTCTCGCCCCTGCTCAGACGCTGGGGGATTACCGGGCGGGGCAGGGTTTACGCGTTAAAGTAGTGGATGTGCGGGATATTTATGACCAGTTTGGTTTTGGCATAGAGGGGCGAGATCCGATCCAAGCCTTTCTGGCGCATACGTATGCTCACTGGGTTTCCCCCGCCCCGAGCTATGTCGTCCTTCTGGGCGATGGGAATTACAACCCCAAGGGCTACAATCAAGCTGGTTATCTTGCCGAAAGCTTCATCCCTCCATATCTTGCCTTTGCTGACCCCTTTTTAGGTGAGACGGCGGCGGATAACCGCTACGCGGCGATCCTCGGAGATGATTCTCTTCCGGATATGATGCTGGGAAGGATGGCGGTGTCTACTGAGGCGCAGGCAACCGCGTTCGTCAATAAGATCATGGCTTATGAGCAATTGCCTGCTAACAACAACTGGGGTACGCCTCTGTTGGCTATAGCGGATAAACCAGACAAGGCGGGCAACTTCCCCGCGTTGTCACAAGTGCTTTTGGAAAGCAGCTACCCTGCTGATTTCTCAGTGGAGCGCGTCTATCTGGGCGTAACCCAGACGACCATGGTTGCAGCCAAAGAAGCAGTGATTACAGCCATTAATGATGGAAGATTTCTGGTTAATTACATTGGGCACGGAGCAACGTTCCAGTGGGCTGATGGTGTTGGATTTTTGGCTGTGGACGATATCGAAGGACTAACCAACCAGGATAAATACCCCATCATTTCTGCTATGACTTGTGATGAAGGATATTATATCCATCCCTACCCTGTTGGAAACGCCAAGGAAGCACTGGCTGAGGTGATCACAAGGGCGGAGAACAAAGGGGCGGTGGCGAGCTGGTCACCAACCGGGAAAAGCGTTGCAAACGGCCACGAAATAATCAACCGAGGATTCTTCAAGGCGATTTTCAGCAGAGTGGTGCCAACGATCGGGCAGGCAACCCAGCAGTCCCTGAATGGTCTTTGGGCAACAGGCACACATCTCGACCTGGCAGACACCTTTTTGCTTTTCGGTGACCCAGCAATGAACATTCAGCGTGTGTTAACCGCAATGTCGGATGTGTATGAGACTGAATTCGGGAGGCTTCTTGAAGTCTCAGTTCAAAACGGTGTGTTGATCAATGATATTAACCCCAAGGAATTGCAGATAACGGCCGAGTTAGTCTCAGGAACCAGTTTCGGTCAATTAACTTTTAATGAAGATGGAAGTTTCACTTACCTACCCAATTCAATGTTCTTTGGGGTCGACAGTTTTAGTTACCGAATTTCTGCCGGAACAGAATTTAGCAATACCGCAAAGGTGACAATCATTGTACAGGAAGGATGGCATCTCTTCCTGCCTGTCATTCTTAAATAAATTTTTCTGAGACGCTCAATGACTTTTCGGCGGTTCTTTGAACTTCGATTCTGATGAGGTCTGATTACTGTGGAATTTTGACTACTATTTTGAATAACTGTCACTAAAAGTCTCTTAGTTAGATAAAAGTGCGAGATCGATAAAGGAAATAAAACCTTATTACTTGGCGTAGGCTAAGCATAAATCTGGGATTATGTATAATCGGACTTGTCAGTTGCCAATGTCAGTGAACTTATTGGCGGAATACAAACAATATTCTCCATATGCCCAATGAGTCTTGCTTAGTGCCCAAAAAGATCAGACCTTACTGATCTTGTTCGCCAGGTCAACAATTTTGGTGAAGTTATTCTCAATGAGTGATTCAATTTCCAACGCGATTTCGCTGCAGGATTCGCTGTTGAGGTAGGGGTCGGGGATGCTGTATGACGTTCCAGTCAGTTCACTTAAGAGAAAAGTTTTATTTTTCAAACAGGGGTATTCGAGGAGTATTGCTTCTTTTTGACCTTCTTCCATTACTAAAAGCAAATCGATTTGTTCACGGTTGATATCTTCAATACTTTTTACGGTGTGCGAACTGAGACCCAGTCCTCGTTTTTCCGCTTCAATAACCGCTTCAAAGGTAGCTGAGGATAATTTATCCACCCAGGAGCCTGCACTCTCAACAATCCAATCTCCAGGGGTGCAGCGTGTAGCCAACAAATCCTTTAACATCACTTCAGCTAAAGGTGATCGAAATTGGTTTTTTGTGCAGACAAAAACTACTTTCGGCATTTGATCCTCCACGTATCGGTTAAAACGGGGGACTAGGGTTTGGAATCCTTTCGTTTATATTTGTCGAAATATGTTCCCAGTTTGACAACTTTCATTTCAGGCTCTATTTCGGCTTCCTCAGGGACGAGGGATTCTGAATGGTAGGTATAATGATTACTATAAGGGGAATAATAGTTATATCCACCGTAATAGTAATCACGATTCCGAGGGATTTTATTCGCAACAACTCCGAGTAACCGAGAGTCTATCCTGCGCAGTTCTTCAATTGGTCTGATTGCAGACAACGCCCTTGTCTGACCTGGAATGATCACAAAAATTACGCCATTTACCTTTGTTGATAGAATCTGTGGGTCGGAAACAATCATGGGAGGAGTATCGATTACAACATAGTCGAATTTATCTTCCAATTCCTGGAGCAATTTGGACATTCGTTCACTTCCCAGGAGTTCTGCCGGGTTGGGGGGAATGGTCCCGCAGGTTATGATCGACAAATTCATGATATTTTCGATTGGTTTAGTTACATCTTCGATATTCAGCTTACCGGTTATAACATCACTCAGCCCTATTCGGTTTGGTTTGCCAAAATGGGTATGGACTTTAGGTCGGCGCATGTCAGCATCAACAAGGACAACGGTTTTGCCGCTTTGTGCCTGAGCGATTGCCAGGTTGGACGCCACTGTGGATTTACCTTCTTGTTCTCCTGAACTTGTCACCAAGACTGTTCTTAAAGGCTCATCTATTGATGAGTACTCCAGGTTGGTTCGCAGTGATCTGAAAGCTTCTGCTACAGGCGATCGCGGGTTTCTGGCTACATAAGTACCAAGTGCTTCGTTGTTTTTATAATGACTTGCCTTCAATTCACCGATGAATCCGATTACAGGAACGTCTAATACGTCCTTGATATCATCCGGAGTTTTGAGCGTATCGTCCAGGAATTCGATCAGAAAAATTATTGCTGCAGTAAATAAAAGCCCAATTGCGGCGCCTAAAGCTGTTGATTGCATCGGTTTGGGTGAGATAGGTGTGTTTGGCTTGGTCGCAGATTCAACCTGCATTACAGTAGGTGTATTTTGCGCTTTCGTCAGCTTAAGAGTTTCCAAGTTGTTGATGCTTGTGATGTAGATCTGTTGATAGAGATTGAGCGTGGTTTTAAGCCTATCTAAATCATTAGGTATATTTTGAGTTGAAGATGGGACCTGACCAAGAACCACCAACTGGGTATATATATCCTGGTAAAGGTTGAGTATCGGTTGGATTTCTGCAAGTTTGGTTTGATATGCAGCCATCTGTTCCTGATCAATGAGTGATTCTGAGGCAGGATCAATGGATGCCATATCTGTATTTAGGTTATTGATCTGGGCTTGCACATCAGCCATTTGCTGTTGTACGCTTTCGATTTGTTTTTGGACAACTTCAGCAGATAATTGGGTAATCTGACTTTCAAGAACGCTGATTTGTTCTTCTGCTTGTTCAACCCGGGTCTGAAGGTTCTTTTCTGCAGCCTCAAATTGAACTGTTTGAAGTTTTTCATTTTGATCGATCAGGATTTCAACCAAACCATTGGCTATCACTGCAGCTTTGAACGGATCAGGATCCTTGACGGTTAAGAGAACAAATTTTGTGTCACCAACTTGAGATGCTGTAGCCTGACCTTTTAGAACAGGAAAGCCTAATTCATTGGAGGCTTGATAAAGGAGGCCCTCAGTTGTTAGAAGCTCAGCGTATGTGCTAATCAGATCCTGGTTAGAAAGATATGAATAATAATCATAAGTAGTCTGTGCGGCAGGTAGGATCACAAAGCGAGCCTGGGCTTGGTAAATGGGTGTCTGACGACTGCTAACGTAAAAACCTACACCTCCACCAATTACACAACCCAAAAGAATAAGCCAGATCCACTGTTTAATTGTCGAAAAGACTTGTTTTATTTCCATACATCATCCCCAGATTTGAACATTGTAAAAAACGTATTTCTCTATGACGCCAAAATTGTTTAGCGATTAAGCTTACCATAAATCCTAAAACACACGATTAAAAATTACCCGTATCTTGTTTATCAAGGGAATGGTTACTCAAATTTCCGAATAAGAGGTCTACCAATACTTTTTTTGGAGAGAACGGATATGTATGTTAAAATTATTAGTTATGGAAATTAAAGTTGTTTCAACGAATAAAAAGGCTCGCTTCGAATTTTTCATTCTGGAGACATTTGAGGCAGGGATTGCGCTTAAAGGAACTGAAATTAAATCTGTTCGAAAGGGACAAATTTCTCTGCAAGAGGCTTATGTTCGTACAAATGGAAGCGAAATCTGGCTGGTGGGTGCTCATATTGCCCCATACGAACATGCCAGTGTATATCAACACGATCCAAAACGAGATCGTAAGCTTCTTCTGCACAAAAAAGAAATCCGAAAGCTCTGGGACGAAGTGCGAATCAAAGGTATGACAATCGTTCCAATTCGTGTATACCTCAAAGCAGGTAAAGCTAAGCTTGAAATTGGCCTGGCAAAAGGCAAAAAACAATACGACAAACGCGAATCAATCAAAGAAAGGGATATTGAAAGAGAGGCTTCACGCAATCGAAATTCCTGGTAACAAGCTAAGGTTTTATGCTTGCTTGAGGAATTGCCTATCCTTTGTATAATAATGCTATGAATATTAACAAGAACATTAGCAGACGCGAGTTTTTAAAATTGAGCGGTCTTACAGCAGGCGCGCTGATTTTACCCTGGCATAAAGCCGAAGCAGCCCCAATCTCCCAGGAATGGTCTGTTGGAGCCAATCTCGGTCGGGTGAGTGCGGGAGAATATCGCTCCTTCATCCCCCTGAAGACAGAACCAAACGTTAATGCCCCGGATTCCACACTGGTTTGGCGAGATGACGTCCTTGAAATTAACCAAGAAGTTGTCGCAAACCAATTGGATTTTAACCAGTATAAGCAAAGATGGTTTGAAACTCCTGCAGGATACATTATGTCGAAGCTTGTCCAGCCTGTTAAGAACCTCCCAAATCAGCCGGTGAGTACACTCCCATCTGACGAACAAGGTCAGCCTGGAATGTGGGTAGAAATTACTGTTCCCAAACTTGATTTTGAATTGACCAAACCATGGAGCCAGGCTTCTTCCTGGATCCGGGACTCAGATGGACTTGCCAAACTCTATTATAGTCAGGTTTACTGGGTTTCCGACATTCGTCAGGCTAACGGCAGAACTGAGTACCTCCTTTCTGAAAGATTTGGCGCACTGCCAGATTCTTTCTGGGTAGATGCCCGGGCGTGTCGTCCAATCACCAAAGAAGAGATTGCCCCAATTCATCCTGATGTTGGCGATAAAAAGGTTTTGGTAAACCTGGAATATCAAACTCTGCAGTGCTTTGAAGGCTCCAGAGAGGTTTATTTTTGTGAAGTCTCGACTGGCTGGAAACGTGATGGTAAGTTCATGACACCTCCCGGGAGCACACCGGTTTGGCGGAAGCTGGTTTCTTTGCACATGAGTGCCGGTGGTGTTTACCAGTATGACTTACCTGGAGTCGCCTGGACAACAATTTTCCATTCTGAGGGTCAGGCGATCCATACTGCCTATTGGCATAATGATTTTACCAACCCATTAACTCATGGTTGCATTAACTGTCTCCCACATGATGCTAAATGGATTTGGCGCTGGATCAACCCGGTCGTTAACTTATTACCGGGCGAGCTTACGGTGAGTAACAGTAACCAATCCACGTTTGTCCAGGTGGTTGAAAGCTAACTCTGAAGATGGATGAAAAACAACCCAGCAGTTCACCAACAGAGGTCCAGTCAAAAAAAGCACTAACCGAAGAAAAAAGTCTGAATAAAAGTGCTGGGTTATGGTTACGTAAGCATTATCTTGACCTGATAAACTTTGCACTGGCAATCTATGTTTTATTGCCCATGCTTGCCCCAGTCTTTATGAAGACTGGCAACCACCGAGCAGCTGATTTTATCTACAGGGCATACCGACCGCTCTGCCATCAGCTTGCATATCGATCTTTTTTCTTGTTTGGAGAGCAAACTGTTTACCCGCGAGCGATAGTAGGGATTGAAGGACTGAAGAGTTATGAAGAAGCAACCGGGAATAGTCCTGATGATAACCTGGCTGCGATCAGCTTCCGTGGGAATGAGCAGCTTGGTTATAAGATAGCCATGTGTCAGCGCGACCTGGCAATCTATGGCAGTCTGCTCCTGTTTGGAATATTATTTGCTTTGACCAGGCGAGGACTGAAACCATTACCCTGGTTTCTATGGATTCTATTAGCGCTGGTACCGATAGGTTTGGATGGTTTTTCACAATTGATCAGCCAATGGCAATTACCTTTTCTGCAAGGATTGGCTGTGCGTGAGAGTGCTCCCTGGATGCGTATCTTAAGTGGGACGATGTTTGGTTGGTTTACTGCCTGGTTCGGACTTCCAGCTCTTGAAGAGATGATTAACGAACCGGTAAAAACGCCACTTATCGATCAACATGGAGAAAGCTGATTTGATAAGACAAGAAAAAGACGGTATTGTAAGCTATCAATTTGAGAGTTTTGACCCACGTCTGGTCAGCCATTCTCTTTATACCCGCATTGGCGGCGTTTCCGTAGGTCCTTATCAAAGTCTTAACCTGGGCGGCACCTGTGGTGATGATCCAAATCATGTTAGAGAAAACCACCAGATTCTTTTCAACAACTTCGGACGTCCGTTTGAATCGCGTTTCGATGTCTGGCAGGTACATGGCGACACCATCCATTTTACCGATCAACCCCGTCCTGAAACTCAAAAACATCAGCCCGGTGATGGTATATTTACACAAAATCCCGAAGTTACCCTGGTTATGCGATTCGCCGACTGTGTCCCTATTCTCTTTTACGACCCAATCCTAAAAATAGTCGGTATTGTTCATGCTGGCTGGCAAGGCACTCTGATTGAGGTCGCTGGTGTCGCAGTGAGAGCACTAACAAGTAAATATGGCTCCAAACCCGAGGATTTGGTTGTAGGCATTGGTCCCTCTATTTGTGGAAATTGTTACCAAATCGGGGAAGATCTGCGTCACAAATTTTTGGCAAGATGGGGCGATAAAGCAAAAGATTTTGTAACCTCAAGCGAAGATGGTCAACACCTGGACTTATGGGCTGCCAATGAATGGATTTTGCGCAGTGCCGGTGTTGAAAAAATCGAACAATCACATATCTGCACTGCTGAAAACCTCCAGGAATGGTATTCTTATCGTAAAGAGAAAGGGCTGACAGGACGTTTTGCCGTTGTGATCGCCCTGAATACTGGAGTGTAACAATGGACCCTGATAATCTTCGCGAAGAAATTCAAACCAGCTTGACTGAAATCAAAAAGAGAATTGTACATGTCTGCAAAGCAAGCGGCAGAGACCCGAACGAAGTGCAGATTCTCGCTATCAGCAAACGACAACCGATCGAGGTAATCCAGGCAGCTCATAACGTCGGGATTCTTTCTTTTGGTGAAAGCTACTTGCAGGAAGCATTACAGAAAATGAAGGTTCTTGATGGGGTTTCAGATTTAGATTGGGAGATGGTTGGTCATATTCAAAGCCGTAAAGCCAGGCAAGTAGCAGAAAGTTTTGATCGGATACACTCGCTTGATTCGGTAAATTTAGCGGAAAGGCTTAGCCGATTTCGCCCACTGGAATTGAAACCATTAGAAGTATATCTTGAAGTAAACCTTGCAAATGAAGAGAGTAAAAG
>CAZMZQ010000017.1:0-1939 GCA_964570745.1 uncultured Anaerolineaceae bacterium | reverse complement strand
GCAATGTCATTTCTGGTCTTCTTTTATGTTGTGTTGACCATGTTCTTCACTGCCGACCGACCACTGCGGATCGGGCTAGCGAAGATCGTTACCCCGATTCTGACACCATTCAGAAAAATTATGAAACCGATTAACGGAATTGATTTCAGTCCCGTTATCGCAATTCTGGTGATAAACCTGGTAGAAGGGTTACTTTCCCGCGTGATTATCAGGTTGTTTGGCGGTTAATCAGGATTTATAAAGGATCCGCCCGCATCCTTTGCATTTGACGATGACTCCTGGGTTAGCTGCCTGTTGCAAATCGGTTGGAGAAAGATCAAAACCGCAAGCTTTGCAACTTTCTTCCAACACTTCGGCGACTGCGATGCCCCCTTTGTTCTTAAAAATCGCTGAGTATTCATCGAGCAAACTATCGTCTATCTGTGTTCTGAGAGCTTCTCGCTGCGAATTGATTTTTGGCAGCTGGAGGCGCAATTTTTCGCGTTCTCCCAATAAAACCGAATTTTCGGTGGCTTGCTCATTCAGCAGTTGCTTCATCGCTAAACGGGCGTCGTCCAGTTCTGCCTGAGTTATTTCAACCTGATGAATGGCATCCAGCTGTTTGTCTTCAAGTGTTCGGATTGTACGAGTGAGTGCTTCACTTTCTGCCTGCAGATCCTGCAGTTCCTTGGTAGCGCTGATTTTTCCACTAAAAAGTTTAGCCTGTGTCTGCTTTAATTTTAAGGTCTTTCCACTGACCTGGTTGATATAATCTTCGAGAACCCCTTCCTTTTCAGTATGTTGCTCCTGAGCAAGATCGATACGTTTTTGTGCCTTCTGAACTGCTATGTCTGAAGCGATTATCTGATCGATTCGTTTGATCCGTTTGAGCCTTTGCAAACGCTGGGTGTCAAGTTGCTGCAGTCGGTAGAGGTTGAATGTTTCGTTCATTGGTCTCCATCTCTGATTTCGGCTTATAGAATGATTGTAACATTGAAAGGAGTCGATTTCAGGAACTTTGTGCTTTTCACGACGGGGCTTAGAGTAACGAATTGCGTTTGTTATCTCCAACGAGAATGTCACCCTCGAGCGGTCATATTTGGATGACTGCGCCTTGTTTGCTATTGAAAATAAGCCGTTCTCTGCAAGAAGTTCTCTCCTGAAGTATAGGAAAGGGCCGTCCCTTTCCGTATGGACAAGGCAGTTAAAGCCTTTTATATTGGTTGTGGTTGCTAAAAATGATAGAATACCGTTGTTTTTATCCTTCTTTTTAGAGGAGTTTGGGAGGGACCATGTTTGTTTATGTTTTTACTGGCATTTTAGTGCTAACGTTTTTAATTTCTTTTAAAAATGATAAACGAAAATTGATAAATGCATTCTTATTTTTATCATCGTTGGGGTTTATCTTTATTAGTTTTTCGAAGTTTGTGTATGATCATAATTTAGAAAAGATTCATCAATATTTGATGGGTTTTTTATATGGCGTAATTCCGGTAAGTTTATTTTTATTTGCGGTTTTTATGATTGGTAATGGGTTTGTCATTTTTAAAAAAGAAGGGAAAAATATTGCAAATAGTTTATCGGTTTTGTTTGGAATGGGGATCTTGTTTTATATTGTAGTGACTATTTTGTATGCTCGTTTTAACTTTGAACAATATCACAGCGAACGTTTTTTTGACAATTTCGTTTTTTATGGCTATCTCATTCTTAGTTTTTACTTTTTTGTATTTCTTTTTATTTTCTTCGCATTCCTGGCGTATTCCATCTTGTATCTGAGTTTGCCAAAAAACAAAGACTATGACTATATTATTATCCATGGTTCAGGGTTGATAGACGGGCATATTGTTCCACCATTGTTAGCTTCGCGAATTGAGAAAGCAATTGAAGCATATAACGCGGCGACCAAAGAGGATGTGAAGTTGATTGCGAGCGGTGGACAAGGTAGCGATGAAAAGATATC
>CAZMZQ010000016.1:13933-18924 GCA_964570745.1 uncultured Anaerolineaceae bacterium | reverse complement strand
TTTCATGTTGTCTCCTCTTTTCTCTTAATTATATTGATAATATATGCGTTTCCAAAGAAATGTAAGAAAGCCCTTTTTATTAGTCAGTAAAAACAATTATGCGTGTTCCTTCGCCATCAATAAGAATAGCGTATACTTTAAGCATGGAAGAATTCGATTTTTATCGCCCGCCTGTTTTGACCGTGACCGCCCTCAGCAGTTATCTGCGAGAGCTTCTTGAAACGGACGACATATTGCGCGATGTCTGGGTCCGTGGAGAGATATCGAACTTAACCCAACCACGCTCCGGGCATCTTTACTTTACCCTTAAAGACGCTGATGCACAAATCCGTTGTGTCATGTGGAAAAGCGCTGCTTTTCAGCTTAATTTCTCACCCAGAGATGGTCAGGGTGTCCAGATTCATGGGAGTATGAGTTTCTACCCCAACGCCGGTCAGGCACAGCTCTATGTAGACAACATGCAGCCCATCGGAGAAGGTTTACTTTTCCAGGAGTATCTGCGTCTTAAAAACAAACTTGAAGGCGAAGGGCTTTTTGACCCCGCTCACAAGCGACCGATCCCAGGTATTGCTCATCATATTGGCATAGTGACTTCCGCCACCGGAGCAGCCCTCCAGGACATGCTCAACACCCTTTCAAGGCGCATGCCCCTCGCCCGTGTCACCATCTCTCCGAGCCTGGTCCAGGGGTCGGATGCCCCTACCAGCCTGGTGCGATCACTGCAAACCCTGAACGAGATCCCAGACCTGGATGTTATCCTGCTGGCAAGAGGAGGTGGATCGATTGAGGACCTGTGGGCATTCAACGACGAAGCTCTTGCCTACGCGATCTATGCCTCCCGTGTTCCGGTTATCACTGGCGTCGGGCATGAGACCGATTTCACCATCGCCGATTTCGTCGCCGACCTGCGCACCCCCACACCAACAGCCGCTGCCGAGTTGGTCACTGCGATCACGGTTACCGATCTGGCTTTAGGTTTGCAAAATGCGCGCCTCACCCTGGCAGACGCAATAGACGAAGCAATAACTATGCGCAAGAACCAACTTGAGCTGCTTACTTCTGATTTACGCCGCCTTTCCCCAATCCAACGGGTAAACAATGCCATCCAAACTATGGATCTGCTGCGTGACCGACTCGATCGCACCATGCAGACCCACCTGCAAAAATCATTCATCCACCTGGACAATTTGACCACACGCCTTGAAACTCTCAACCCGATGGCTGTTTTGAAACGCGGCTTCGCTATCATCAGCGATTCAACAAGTGGACAATTGGTCAGCCAATCCATTCAAACGCTTCCAAACCAGGCTGTAAACGTGCGTTTTAGCGACGGCGATGTGCCAGCGAGATTGAACCCATTATCTGAGGAGTAAATATGACTGAAACCAAACCTACAAACTACGAAGCTGCCTTTGCCGCCCTTCAGGAAATTATTACCCGGTTGGAAAACAGTGAGCTACCGCTCGAAGAAGCAATAAAGCTTTATGAAGAAGGTAAAAAGCTTTCTGACCAATGCGCCCAATTGCTCGAAAAAGCCCAGTTGCATGTCAATATGCTTGGTCAGCCTTCTGATGGCATTCAGACAGAGGATTAATGGGCAACCCTTTCGATTTCTTTAAAAGCCCCATCGCTATTTCAGCCATGCTTGGCTGGATAGTCGCACAACTTATCAAATTACCCGCAGGCTATCTGCGCACAAAACATTGGGATTGGTCTTTGTTGTTCAATGCCGGCGGAATGCCTTCTTCGCATTCAGCGTTAATGAGTGCGGTTTCCACTGCCATCGGACTTACTCAGGGTTGGGACAGCCCCTTGTTTATCTTTGCGATCTCATCCACAGGGATTGTAATCTACGACGCCACCGGAGTTCGACGGCAGGCAGGTTTTCACGCCGAACGGATCAACCAAATTTTACGCAGCATCGTCTCAGAACACAAACTTGACGCTGCCAATATGGAAGAACTTCGTGAAATAATCGGTCATTCCCCGGCAGAAGCAGTTGTTGGTACGCTGTTGGGTATAACGATTGCCATTGTGGTCTGGAAGCTAATGGTTTGATAGCGTGAGTGCGAATCAACCGTCTCAGTCAATCCAACAGTCGCAATTGGACTTCAAGCACACAAAGAAAGTCTTCCAATGAACATAACTTACAGCACCCAAAAAGAATTTTCTTCTCAACAGGTTTATGACCTCTACGCCAGTGTGAAATGGAGCGCTTATACCAAAGACTTGCCCAAATTGCTGCATGCAATCAGCAACAGCAGCCTGGTAATCAGTGCCTGGAACGGAGGGGAACTGGTCGGGTTGATTCGTGCCCTCAGCGATGTTGAGACCGTTGCCTACATCCAGGATATTTTGGTGAAACCCGCTTATCAAGGCAGCGGTATTGGCAATCAATTGATGTCACAGATGCTCCGTAATTTCTCTGGCATTCGGCAAATTGTACTGATGACCGATGCGGGGGTTGAAAATGCACACCTGCATGCCTGGTACCAATCTCACAATTTCAAGCCTTACGATGACCTTGGTGTCGCTGGCTTTGCCATTTTCTATCGGTAAGTTGTGTTTTAATTTACTATTTCGTAGACCCTGATTTATTTTTCTGCCAACAACTCATAATATTTCACCTCGTTATCCTGAAAAGTCACGAAATTTACAAGGTTTTCAAAATGCCGGGGTTTGTTAATTCCTGCGGAACAACAACGATAGTGATGTATTGAACTGAAAGGCAGTTTATATTCTTGCCAGTCATATGAAAAGCCCAGTGTGCCATCCTGTTTAAAGAAAAAGAAAGGCTTTCCATTCAAAATCTGGAATTCAAAGGCGGTATCGTAGTCATATCGTTCATTGATTAGTTCGCCATCAAGATAAATCTCACCAACCGGTATTGCTGTCTCAGGGTCCGAGCCCTCATCCCATTCCCGGGCAACCTCCAGCACCCACGAGTCATCCAGTTTCCAAAAACTGCGGATAGTTCCCAGCACAACTGGAGAAGCCTGGGGGTTTTGCGATAACACTTCAAAGATGACCTCTCCATCCTTTTCCACCTGGGCTATACAATCCGACTTTTCTGGATTGCAGTGGGCAAAGTAAGTGTTCTCGCCAATGACGATTTTCTCAGTCAAATACTTGAGTGGTTTGCCTGCCAACGCAGCATTGATCGGGTCGCCTTCCCAGGTCAATGGCGCCAGTGCGCCGTCAGCATTTGGGAGAGGGTCAAGGCTATATTCGTAGAGAGTAAGCTCACCAAACTGAGTAACAGAAACCGGTTCGGGTTGGTGAGTTTGTTCTTGCTCATGATAGGCATTACAGCTGCAGCAAGTCGGCTCAGCAATGCTGGCAATTTTCCATACGTCATTTTCAACGACAAAAACAACCTCTTCCGGGTATTGCTCTTGGACAGCACTTCCAGTTACTTTTTTTTCAACAATCAGCCGTTCGCATACACCGGGCATATCTCCTTTATCTTCGCTGTTCACCTGGTTGTTCTCTTCATCCCAATCCGCCTTTTTCTGCACACTGAGCACTTCTGTTTGCAGCTTTACCTCTTCAAACGTCCTCGTAAAAAGCGTAGGGGTTTGTTGACATTGGAATGAAGCAAATCGCAGTTGGTATGCCTGGTCTGGACGACCTTCATTCAACAAGTGATAGTATTCTCTGACTAATTGTTCAGGATTAAGCTGCGAATAATCGTTTTCCAGCCCGGGGAGGGCGGTTGGGCGAACCAATTGACCTTGTTCCACGCCCAATTCTTCTGCTTCCTTATCGTCCAAAACTATAAAGGAAAACAGCGCACCCTTAAAGGGTTCAGAAGGATAATTACCAGGGGAAACCATTGTCAGAGTGCCAGGGCTGACCGCCTTGAATTGATAGCGGTAGGTGCCGGCGGCCTGATTGACAGTCATACCAAGCTGATGGATTGCGCCGGTAGTGTCGAGTAGACTGGCCGGGTTCTCTCCATATGCAGGGAAGTTTTCCTGGTCATATTCGATTTCAAATTCAGTCCCCACTGTAAGATAAAAATCCTGGCAGGTGTCTGCTGTGGACAGCAGGTTTCCAACCGTTGTAAGTCCATTTTCGGATTGCTGAGTTTCTCCAACCGGATCAGAAGGCTCCATCTCACAAGAAACCAATCCAAGTGTGAGTGCTGCAGCGACCAGAATCGTAATTAAAACTGCTATACCGCGCCTGGTTTTATCAGCGTTTATGAGTGCTTGTATACGTTTTTTCATCGATTTCACATCTCCTGTAAAACGAGTTGAATAGTTGTTGGCATTCACCGGCAACATCTCTGCAACTTCCAGAATCGACTGGCAATATGCCCCTCGTTCAGCTTTTTCCATGCCCGCAGTTGCTGCCTCATCTGCTGCCAATTCGATGTCTTCATTGAGCGGCTGCCTGATCATGTAAGCAAGCGGGTTAAACCATTGCACAGCTCTCCCGACCAGGTAGAGCGTTTTCAGCAGGATATCTCTGCGAAGGATATGAGCTTGTTCATGCTTCAAAATAGCTTCCAGTTGCGGTGAGAGCTCATCTCCGCTCTCAATAGAGGCAAGCAGGCGTTTTGGCAGTATTAACATCGGTCGAAATACACCCACAACCATCGGGCTCTCATCTGAATCGATTGTAAAGATCTGAATACTTTTACCAATAACCTTCTTAATAGCTGCTGAGACAACACCAGATACAGGTCGCAGCTTTTCTTTAAGATCTCTTCTGAATTTCATGTAAGAAAGCCCCAACCAGGATAAAGATGCGACCATTCCTGCAGCCCAAACAGCAAGCAGTATTTCATCAGTTGACCACGAACGAGTGGTTGGGGTTGTCACCAGCGTTTCAGTCTCAGGTATATCGATTTCCGAAGGCAATCGTGGATTGGCTGGGTTTTCGACAATTATCTCATCTCCAATATCAGTCAAAGTCTCACTTAAATCATTTTGCTGAAAAGGAACCTCATTTGAACTGGAATAAATCTGTTCTGTCAATTCATT
>CAZMZQ010000016.1:12605-13833 GCA_964570745.1 uncultured Anaerolineaceae bacterium | reverse complement strand
TTTGCTGAAAAGGAACCTCATTTGAACTGGAATAAATCTGTTCTGTCAATTCATTTTGCGGCAATTTAATCACCGCAAGACTGCCAAAGATATTGAAAGGGATTATCATGCGCAGGATTACGATTACCCACAAGGCTCGAAATAATCTCCGTGAATATTTTTCACCCCTGAACTGTCGAAACACAAGCACAACCAGTGCAAGGGCAGAAAACGCCAGGCTGGAAAAAAGAATATTTTCCATCTCAGTCCTCCTTGAGGAGTTCTTCCAGGTAAGCTTTCAGTTCCTGGAGGTCCTGTTTGCTGAGTGCATTATTTTGGTATAACCCAGCGATAAAATTCTGCACCGAGTCGTCATAAAGTCTGTTAATGATATTCTGGGATTGTCGGTTGATGTAATCCCGACTAACATTAGGGGAATAAAGTTTGATTCGTCCGTAGGGTTCACTTTTTATGTATCCCTTGACAATGATACGTCGCAAAAAGGTTCGAATGGTTGATTCTGTCCACTGTTGCTCATCCACCGCCTGGACAATCTCATCAAAGCTCAGCGGTTTTCCAGCTTCCCAAAGCCTTACCATGATCTCCAGTTCACTATCAGACAATTTTTTCATTGCTGCCTCCAGTTGATTACAAGTGTAATAATGAAAGTCTAAATTACAACTGTAATAATGTCAAGGGCAGATTGTGAACGAAAATCAAGATGATATAGCCTTCTTTTTGTTAATTACCATCAATTTAATCCAGCCTAATCCAGATAAATCACGCCAAGGGCATAGCCAAGTTTGGAGGGATCTCGCAAAGCCCCACGCTGCAGCCTTGTCTGTTGTGGATAATCTGCTTTCCGTCGAAAGCGTTTTCCAAAAATGCGCTCTACCGCCTGGGTATCGTCATTTATTTCGCTGATTATTTCAAAATTCTTCGCAAATTGAATTATTCGGCTATCTGAGGGGAGCAGATCTTTCAACCCCGAATGGAGCAGCCACGAATAACATATCAAAGCTTTGAACCGGGTGTCCGGGAAATATCGCGAAAAAAATTCTTTTGCCGTCTGCAGCGAGGCTGCCACCAGCTCTGGCGACAGATCCGCGCCTTCCTGAATGTGTACATTCAACACAGGCACGCCTGCAGGGAGCCTCTCTTTTTGGGTCTCAGAAATCATAAACATCTGTGAACCATCTTCGCTTAGTTCGAGGTAAAACATTTTGAACATCTGATATTGCAGCACGCC
>CAZMZQ010000016.1:10314-12505 GCA_964570745.1 uncultured Anaerolineaceae bacterium | reverse complement strand
TGTTCTGGCAAGATAAGCCATCCGCCTCAAATTTCTCTGGACATAGCGAATGATCTCCGTTTCAGTTTCAATGCTAAAACCGAGTGTATTCAATTCCCTTATAAATGAAAATGGAACTTCCTTCATTGTTCTTGCAAACCGACCAACTGGTCAGTATTGGCAGTATTTTCAACCCTTTTCAGCCATTTTACATTTCAGCCGCAGGGTTATCATTCGAATCTCAGGTACCTTTAATACCCAAGTCATTACCACGTATACCAACACTCCTGAGAGAGCGCCGACCGCAAGCAGCAGGAATTTGTTCCAATTGCCAAAGAACATCATCAAGGCATATAGAACCACTCCCATAACCACGCTTGCAGCCGAAGTCAACCCGGCTGTCTTCAATATTTGTTTTCCATTTAATCCACCCAATCGCCTTCTCATCAGCACAAGCAAAACCAGGCTTTCTATCGCGGTCGCGGCGGTATTTGCCAGGGCCAACCCACCAAGTGGCAGCCAGCCAACACGACTAAAAAGGTTCGAAAAAGTAATCGAAAGCAAAATATTTCCAGTCATTGCTGCGACCCCTACCAACACGGGTGTTTTCGTGTCGTGCATCGCATAAAAAGCGCGACTCAACACCTCCACCAGGCTGTGACCAATAAGCCCAACCGCATACCAGAGCAGCGCCCAGGCAACCATCTGTGTAGATGTGGCATCAAAACTACCGCGTTCATAGAGCACTCTAACGAGGGGCACACGCAGAAGGACCAGCCCAACTGTTGCTGGAATTGCCAGCAGCAGCATCACACGTACGATCCCGGTCAACGTTTTTTTGAATTCTTCATACTTGCCCAACTCCACTTGTGCAGAAAGAGTCGGCAGCGAAGCCGTTCCGGCAGATTGAGCGATTGCGGCTTGTGGCATCAGCATCAGCGTGAATGCCCAGGTGAGGGCGCTTGCAGACCCGGCACCCAGCGAAAGGCTAATAATAGTGTTTGCCATAAAATTCAGCTGAACGATCCCCGCACCAAATATCCGCGGAAGCATCAATCGCAGCACTTTACGTACCGGAGTATCTTTGAACCCGGCTGCTAGTTCATAACCGCGGTTTGGCAAACGAAAGAACGCCGGTAATTGCACCAGCATATGCCCTAATGCCCCAATAACCGTACCAATTGCCAATCGATTGATACCCCAGGATGCGGGCAACAGCAAGACACCCAAAATAATTCCCAAAGAATAAGCAGCTGGTGCTACTGCCGGCCACAAGAAGATTTGATGAGCATTGAGCATGCCCATCACCAACCCACTCAGCCCAAAAATGATCACAGTCGGCAGCATTATGCGCAGCAAGCGAACAGTTACAGCAACCTGCACAACGTTTGAATCCGATACCAATGCGAATAATCCGCGTTCGACCAGGAATGGAGCGAAAATCCACATCAACACAGAGACTAAAACCAAGACTATCAAAACCGAGTTGACTACTCCGGAAGCCAGGCGCCAGGCGCCTTTTTGGTCTTTACGGGTCAGATAACCGGTAAACATAGGGATAAACGCTGAGCCTAAAGCCCCTCCAGCCGTCAGGTTGAAGAGCAGTTCGGTCACACGATTAGCAGCATTGAAAGAATCCAGTGCAGCACTTGTTCCAAACACGCGTGAAACAACCATACCCCTCACAATCCCAATCAGAGTGCTGAGAATGTAAGCGATCATCACGATCCCGGCAGCCCGTGCGATTTGCTGCCCTGCAGATTTGGTTTCTGTTTCAGGAGGGGTTGGTATGTGTTCCATCATTTTCTACTTTTTTCTTCCTCAATAATACTACGAGAGGTTCATTACCGAATAATCAGTCAATCCTGCCCTGCGTCTCGTGTTTGGCTTCTTCCCAAAAGGCGTCAAGTTCTTCAAAGTTAAAGTCTTCAACATGCTTCCCTTGTTTTGCAGCCATGGTCTCAATATATCGAAAGCGTTGGCGGAAGCGGGTGTTCGTTCCCCGTAAAGCCATCTCAGGGTCAATCTCAAGCCAGCGAAGCAGGTTTACAACCGCAAACAAGACATCTCCAGCTTCCGATTGCTTTTCTTCCTGCGTTTCTGCCTCTTTAAGTTCCTGCAATTCTTCATTGATCTTCGCAAACACCGGTTCAATCGTCTTCCAGTCAAACCCCACGCGTTGGGCACGCTGCTGGATTTGGTCTGCCTGGGT
>CAZMZQ010000016.1:0-10214 GCA_964570745.1 uncultured Anaerolineaceae bacterium | reverse complement strand
TGTTGGGAATTTTCCTCATCCAGCGCTTCGAGCACCTCATAACTCTCCTGGAGCAAATAAGGGCGCAAGCTGAGATGTGTTTGCTCACGATCCCATGGGCAACCATCCACTGCGCGCAAGCGCGCGATGATTTGCTGAAAATCCTCAAAACTACGCCCATTCTCACGGGCTGGCAGGTAAAGCGTGGTCATCAAACCAGTGTGAAGGCTTTGATCGAGCAGGTAAAGTGGGATCTCTTCAATCAATTCATCCGACAGCCCGGCATTGTGGACCAGTTTTACCGGATATTCATCCGGATAATTATTCATCAAAGTAAGTTTGAGATCGTTTGCTTCCAAACCGGGTCTAAGGTTGGATATCATCGCTGGTACAGAAGCCGGGAAAAAGGGGATCTCGAGAGATGCAAGGTAGAGCGAATCTGTCAATACCAGTTTTGGATGGGGGTCCAGTCCCAGCGCAGAACAAACCGGTTCTAAAAAACTCATGCCATCGATCACGCGTACCGGGATTTGAGTTTCTTCTACCCCTTTCATGATCTGCCGCACAGTTTCTTCAGCGATAAAGGGGCTTCCAGGCACAACATAAGTGACCCCACCCTGCTCCTGGCAAAGTCTGATCAGGTTTTTAGCAATATCAGCACCAAAATCTCCAGAAGAATTCATCTCTTCGGAATCAAAACTGTGAATAATCAGATTTTCGTGTAGTTCGGAGATGACTGGATGATAACGGGTGCGAGCCCAGATTTCGTTAACTTGCGATAACCAATCCCATGCTTCCCGTGTCAAATTATTGGCTCCTGCTGGTCCCAGCCCTACTATTACGATACCCTTATATTCCATTTTCACCTTCATTTAATTCTTTTGTATTCTTTAATTCGTATCGTACAACCATCACTCCACAAATTCACATACAGTATTGGTTGGAACCCACCTGTCCGCAAAGCAAATTGGAAACCTATCCCTACAATACAAAGGCTGCCCCTAAAAAAGGACAGCCTCTTGATTGTAATTCATTGTATGCATACCATACTACAGACAAGCCGTTGTTTCTGGAAGTGAACCCCAGGAGAGAGCATAACCGATCTCTCCTGCCATTGCGGTTCTCAGAAAACTAACGCTTGGTGTAGGTAGGAGCTTTGCGGGCTCGTTTGAGACCTGGCTTTTTGCGTTCCTTCACACGTGCGTCGCGGGTTAGCAAACCATGCTGTCGCATAACTACGCGCAGGCTCTCGTCCATCGAGACCAATGCACGTGCCAAACCAAGTTTGACCGCATCACGTTGACCGCTGATACCACCACCCTGAACTTTGACGGTTACATCAAAGGAATTTAGCGAACGTCCGCTCGCTTCCAATGCCTCCAAGATAGCAGGGGCATCGCCTGTGCGGGGGAAATACTCAACCAATTCCTTGTCATTAACAGTGAATACGCCAGTACCATCAAAAACACGCACACGTGCTGTGCTTTCTTTGCGTCGACCAATTGCTTCAGTATATTGTGCCATAACTCCTCTTTATTACTCCAGATCCAATGGTTGAGGTTCCTGCCCCTGATGAGGGTGTTCAGGACCAGCATAGATCTTAAGATTGCTTAAAAAGCGCTCTGTTAATCGGTTTTTCGGCAGCATTCCCCGAACAGCAAATCGAATGATTCGATCAGGATGTGTTTCAAGCTGTCGGGTATAGCCGACCTCGTGCAAACCTCCCGGATATCCGGAGTGACGATAATATTTCTTCTCTGCCACACGCGTGGGGCTAACAGAAATTTTTTCTGCATTTACAACTACCACGTGATCACCCAAAATTACACCAGGGGTGAAATCGGGGCGGTGTTTGCCTACCAGCACTTCAGCGATTTTGGTCGCCAGGCGGCCAAGGGATTTACCGCTAGCGTCCACCAAGTACCACTCGCCGGTAACATTTCCTTTAGGATAATATGTTTTTTCCACTTTAACTTTCTCCGTTTTCAAAATACATACCCTGGCTCTTAAGCCTGGGCAAACTTGTCTTATTTGAGACCGGTTTAATCACCAGTCTCTCTTATTCCTGCGCATATCTCACCTCAACCAGGGCTAAACCTCGGGCGGGGGCAAGAGCCACGATGCCTGTGTTTCCAGTTTGCAAGCCAGTCTTGATCATTTCAACAGAAACAGCTGCAAAACCGATCTGGACCAAAACGTATACAATCCGCCGAACCATGTGAAACAAAAATGCGTTTCCTGTAATCAGAAACTCCATCTCGTCGTCGTTTGTCCGGGTCCAGACTGCCTGTTCAATTCTCCTTACGGTCGTGCCGCCTTCGCTGACCGCCCTTCCAAAACCTGAGAAGTCATGTTCTCCTAAAAGGTCGTTGGAAGCCTGATTCATTAACTCAAGGTCGGGGAGATTATCCAGCCGCCAGGCGAATCGGTCGCGTAAGGGATCTCGTACAGGGCTGATATAGAGCTTATATCGATAAGTGCGGGCAAGCGCGTCGTAACGGGGGTGGAATTCCGCGTTTGTCTGCTCCAGTCTCTGAACCTGGATATCTTGAGGCAAATTGGCATTGAGTGCTTTGAGTAGTTTATTTTCGCCGTGTTTCCAGTCAAACTGAAAACAGACCACTTGTCCACTGGCGTGCACGCCGGTATCAGTCCGACCAGCCGTCAGGATACTCCTGCCTTGCCAGCCCAGAACTCTTAGAGCGTCCTCAAAACAACTCTGAACAGTGTTTTTGTCAACCTGTCTCTGAAAGCCGCTATATTGTGTGCCTTCGTATGCGAGTATAAGTTTGTAATGTGCCATGCCCTTCTGTCTTTTCCGAAAGGCGCTTTAATTTATAAGCAGGATTTGTTCGTAATCAATCCTGTCTTTTTTTCTGTCATTCCTGAACCCTCGCTCCAATACTTGCTGGAGTTGTGCCCTTCCAGAGAAGGGGGTCCAGGTTTTCATCAACACGCCTATTCTGATACCAGCTCGAGAACAACCATCTCGGCATTGTCGCCTTGACGAGGTCCGAGCTTTAGCAGCCGTGTATATCCACCCTTTCGGGATGTAAAACGAGGTGCAATATCATCGAACAATTTCTTCACGATTTCTGAGCTGGAATTTCCAAGCTCGCTTGCAGCCTGGCGGC
The DNA here is from genome assembly GCA_964570745.1 of uncultured Anaerolineaceae bacterium. Classification (GTDB taxonomy): domain Bacteria; phylum Chloroflexota; class Anaerolineae; order Anaerolineales; family Anaerolineaceae; genus Mesolinea. The sequence continues at coordinate 7,101 of CAZMZQ010000016.1, read as the reverse complement.
GTGCATTCACCTGATCAATTTCGCTAGCCTTTTGTGAATTTTTGGCAAGGGTGATCAGTTTTTCAGCATCAGGCTGAATTGACTTAGCCTTTGACAGTGTGGTTTTGATTTGTTCGTGTTCAAATAATTGTTTAATCATCGTCCTACGCATGGAGTTGCGATGTCCAAAGCTGCGGTTTAGACGATATCCTTTAATCTGGTGCCGCATTATTCTTTCTCCACTTCTTCATCCAAATAGCCTTTTTCAATCATCTTGGCTTTAAGCTCAGACAGGCTCTTATCACCGAAATTCCGGATAGAGAGCATTGCGCCTTCGCCTTTTTCTAAAAGTTCCATTACATCACCAACTGTAGTGATACCAGTCCGCTTAAGCGAGTTAAAAACACGCACTCCCAAATCCAGCTGCTCAATTGGGGTCTCGATCTGATCTCGGTTAACAACCGGTTGGTCGACTTCAATCTTTTCTGCTGGTTTGGTCAGCATTTCTTCACTGGTATCGCTGATGATAGCCAGCTGGCGCATAAGGATATGAGATGATCCAACCAGGGCGTCTTCAGGCGACAAAGTGCCATCAGTCCAGATTTCGAGGGTCAGACGGTCATAATCGGTGCTATGACCAACACGAGCGCTTGTAACTTCCCAATTCACGCGCCGTACGGGCGAGAAAATCGCGTCAACAGGCAGCACACCAATTGCCAGGCGATCAGACCGATCAGTGGCGGGAATATAACCGCGACCGGCTTCGACGTTCATGTCCATTTCGACACGGGCATTAGGGTCGTTGATGCTGAAAAGATAAAGATCGGGGTTAACGATCTCTACCTCGGGTGGGCAGATGATGTCTGCGCCAGTAATTGTGCCAGCGCCTTTGACATCCAGGTGAATACTGGCAGAATCGACATTATGAAGCTTGAAGCGTAATAATTTGATTTGCAGTATGACCTGGATCACATCTTCGCGTACGCCTTCAATCGTACTGAACTCGTGCATCACATCAGTGATATGCACAGATGTGACAGCGGCACCTTCCAATGAAGACAGCAGCGTGCGGCGAAGGGCATTGCCCAAGGTAACACCATAGCCTCTTTCCAGCGGGCTGATGGTGAATTTACCATAGTTTTGAGACTGTTCTGTTCGCTCTACTTTTGGTGATACCAATTCCATAATTCTTGCCACGGTTTACCTCGGTTCAGTCTATCGAATAAGAAAGACTGTACTAGTCATCTGATTAACGTGAATAGTATTCAACGATCAATTGTTCGTTGAGATTTCCATCGATCTCAGAGCGTTCCGGTGTGCGTAACATACGACCGGTCAGGTTGGTTAAATCACGTGCCAACCAGGTTGGAACCGTGCGACCTTCAGCTTCTTCCCGCAGGTTCCGGAAAAAAGCGTTTGTCTTTGAGCTTTCTTTTACACTGATAACATCATCAACCGAAATTCCGTAAGAGGGAATATCAGCACGTTGTCCGTTGACCAGAAAATGCCCATGTGATACTAAAATTCGTGCCTGTGGGCGGCTGCTTGCGAAGCCCAGCCGGTAAACAACGTTGCCCAATCGGGTTTCGAGTATGCTCAGCAGGTTGGTACCTGTCTGACCACGCATAGCCAGAGCCTGGCTATAGAAGCGGCGAAATTGCCGTTCGTAAATGCCATATACCCGGCGAGCTTTTTGTTTGGCGCGCAGCTGCTTGCCATAGTCAGATTGACGGGCAGGTCGGGCAGCGTTCATTTTTCCATGCATGCCAGGGGCATAAGGTCTTTTTTCAAATGCGCATTTCGGAGTGTAACAGCGTTCTCCTTTAAGGAACAGCTTTTCGCCTTCCCTACGGCATAATCGACAAACTGCATCTGTATATCTTGCCATAATAACTTTAATCCTTTTCTTTTTACTACACGCGGCGTTTCTTTGGAGGTCTGCAGCCGTTGTGGGGAACCGGGGTCAGATCGGTGATCTTAATCACTTTCAAACCCAATCCCTGCACGGCACGAATGGCGGCTTCCCGACCGGGGCCAGGACCTTTTACAAACAATTCCACTTCCTGCAATCCCATTTGCTGGGCAGTTTTAATGGTTTGTTCGGTTGCCAAACGGGCGGCAAAAGGTGTGCTTTTGCGGGAACCTTTAAAACCAGCCGAACCGGAACTTCCCCAGCAAACAGTATTTCCCTGGAGATCAGTTACAGTAACAATTGTGTTATTAAAGGATGCAAATACATGCACCTGTCCTGTTGAAATTTGGCGCTTGACTTTGCGAGATCCAACTACTCGTCGCGCTGTACGTGCTTGTTTAGCCATAATTCTTCCTCACTCAATCTTTCAACTCTGACCGCCAGTTTACCTGGTTGCCGCTGGGGAGAAAGGGACACCCCAACCAGTAAACCGGATTGTCAGTTTATTGCTATTATTTCTTGGTTGCACCACGGCGGCGACCACGACCGGCAACAGTCCGTTTTGGACCTTTGCGAGTGCGGGCGTTTGTGCGGGTGTTCTGACCACGCAGGGGCAGATTTCTGCGGTGGCGTAAGCCGCGATAACAGCCAATTTCTACCAGGCGCTTGATGTTCATTTGAACTTCACGACGCAGATCACCTTCTACGGTTAAGTTCTGACCGATAAATTCGCGGAGTTTTGAAACGTCATCTTCGGGCAGGTCTTTAACACGAATGTCAGGATCCACGCCGGTGGCTTCTAAAATCCGATCAGAAATTTTTGGCCCAATACCATAAATATATCGTAAGCCGATCTGAATGCGCTTATTGCGCGGGAGGTCAACACCTTCAATACGTGCCATTGTATTTATCCTTATCCTTGTCGCTGTTTGTGTCGTGGGTTGGTACAAATAACGTAAAGACGTCCTTCACGTTTCACAATCTTACACTTGTTACAGCGTTTTTTAATTGAAGCTGATACTTTCATCAGTCAGTCTCCTTCTTCTATCCGCAAAGTTCTTATTATAGTACTTTCCCCTGCTATACGCAAGGTTAATCTCTCTGTTTTCAATTTTTTCCATCGTTAAGCTTCAGTGCAGCTTAACAAAACGATCTTATTTTCAACGTCCGCTTATAAACTTGTCAACACCAGCGGTCCGTCTTTCGTGACCGCGATTGTATCTTCCTGGTGAGCGGTCAGCCCACCATTCCTCGAAACTACAGTCCAGTGGTCAGCTAACACCCTGGTTTGCCTTGTTCCGATTAACACCATCGGTTCAATGGCAATCGTCATTCCTTCTCGCAATAAAAAGCCCGTACCAGGAACGCCGTAATTGGGCAGCTGGGGGTCTTCATGCATTTCCCGTCCAACACCATGACCGGTGTAGGTGTGGGTGCAGAAATAGCCTTCATTGCTTACATATTTTTCGATCGCCGCTCCGACATCGCCGCTGTGATTACCAGGCACCATCAGCGCAGTGGCGATTTCGAGAGCTTTGGCGGTGACGTCAATCAAATGTTGTGCTTTTCCTGAAATCTCGCCTACGCCCACAGTAAACGCGGCATCACCAACAAAACCCTGGTAAACCGTGCCGCAATCAACCGAAATGATATCGCCTTCCTTAAGCTTGTAATCTCCAGGAATGCCATGCACCAGAACATCGTTCACACTGGTGCAAATACTGCCCGGGTAGGGCACGCCGTTCCCCGGATCATAATCCTTGAAGGGCGAATAAACACCGTGTTCCCGCTGGAAACTTTCAGCAACCTCGTTCAACTCACCGGTTGTGACACCAGGAGCAATCGCTGTTTTGACCGCTTCCAGTGTGAGGCGGTTCAATCGACCAGCTTCGCGCATAATCGCGATTTCTGAAGTCGATTTAATGTTGATCCGCGACTCAAAACCGTACATATTTCTCGACTGCCTCCAGCAGATCCTGCGTAACTGCTTCGATTTCCTGGGTTCCGTCAATCTCTACCAGCGAACCTTCCTTTTGATAGTAATCAATCAACGGGGAAGTTTGTTGGTAATAGACTTCAATTCGGCGGGCAACCGTTTCAGGTTTGTCATCTTCTCTTTGGTAAAGTTCTGTGCCATCAACATCATCAAGCCATTTGACTTTTGGTGGGTTGTGAAGGGCGTGATAAACTCTGCCAGACTTACTCATCCAGCGATCGCTAAGACGCTCAACAAGTATCTCATTTGGAGCCTGTATAAAAGGCACCAGGTTAACTTTTCCACCAATTTGGGAGAGCAACTTATTCAAAGCCTCAGCCTGGACAGGGGTGCGGGGAAAACCATCTAAAACAGCTCCCCGTATACTATCTTCCCGACTCAGTCGCTCTTCAACCATCGCAATGGTTACATCGTCTGGTACCAATTCACCTTTATTCATATAACTCGCAGCAAGCTTGCCCAGGTCTGTCTCATTATCCAGGTTTTCCCTGAAGAGATCTCCGGTGGAAACATGGATTAAACCAAGTTTCCCGGCAATAATTTTTGCCTGGGTTCCTTTCCCGACACCGGGAGGACCCAACATAACGATGTAAGCAGCTTGCTCGTTCATCAACAATCAATTTTCCTAATTAATCAGCCGATCGTCATAACCGTGCATTCGCAGTTCGGTTTCAATCAGTTCAACCGTTTCACGGATGGTACCGACCACAATCAACAGACCGGAGGCTTGCATCATCTGCAGACCAGCGCTGTTGTCGGGCAGGAAAAATGCCATAATATATGGAAGGACAGACACCAACCCGAGGAAAAATGCTCCCGGCAGGGTGATGCGGCGCTGCACGCGGGTCAGGTAATCCTGCGTGGGTTTGCCTCTGACAACGCCAGGGATCTGTGCTCCCTGTTTCTTCAGGTTTTCACCGTAATCTTGCTGGGCAAACAATACGTCTGTGTAGAAGTATGCAAATGCAACAACAAGCACGAAGAAGATCAGCGGGTACCACCAGGTGTCTCCTCCAAAAGCACGATATGACCAGTTGGCGAAACTATTAATCCATTTCACCTGGGAATTCAGGAAGAAGGAAGACAAAATCGCCGGAAAGGTCAAGAAGCTTTGGGCAAAGATAATCGGGATCATACCAGCCATGTTAACCATCAACGGAAGCTGAGAACGAACAGGCATGGACATGCGGTTACCAATCCGACGACCAGGGAAGAGCACAGGTATGTTCCTGCGGCCGCCCTGGACATAGATAATAGCCATGATGGTAAGAATAAAGACTATCAATACTACGACGAATACCCACCATGGTTCAGACCCGGCGACCATTCTGGCAATCGCGACTGGGAATCGTGAGACGATACCAGCAAAGATAATCAGCGAAAGACCCTGGTTTCGTAAACCGAACTCAGAAATAAGCTGACCAATCCAGATACCAAACATCGTACCGCCAATCATCGAAATAATCGCAGTGATCGTAGGCATCAGACTGGCACCACTGAAACCCCAATTCGTAATGATCGAACTGCCTGCAAGCATTTGGTTGAAAATGTTGATCTGCCCAAATGCAGAGAGCAGCGCCATTGGAATGGTCAGAATAACGGTCCATTTTTCCATCCAGATGCGGCCTTCCCTGGGATCATCTTTCATCTTGCGTTCAAGAGCGGGAATGACCGGGGTAAGCAGCTGAAGGATAATTTGCGCAGTAATATACGGATAAACACCCATCGCAAGGATAGAGAAGTTCGAGACTGCTCCACCTGACAAAAGGTCAAGCAAATTGACCAGGTTCCTACCCGCGCCTGTCATCTGGGAAAGACCCGCGACAGCGACGCGGTCTAGTCCAGGCACCGGGACATTAGCCGCCAGACGATAAATGGCAAGCAAAAGTAAGGATATCAGCAATTTATTGCGGATATCCTCTGATTTCCATAAAAAGCGCCAGGCTGATCGTTTCATGAAATGTTCTCCTGTTCCTATGAAAGTTCGATGGTCTCGATGCTTCCACCAGCTTGTTCAATTTTCTGGCGAGCCCCTTCAGTTACCTTGTGGGCTTTTACTTTCAAAGCGACTTTTACTTCGCCGCGACCCATGATCTTGATTGGCAATGCCTTTCCTTTTTTCAACAAACCAGCTTCTTTGAGAACTTCAGGGTTTATCTCACTTCCAGCTTTGAAATCCTGCAGTGAATCCAGGTTGACTTCAGCATAGCGTACGCGGTTGCGAGGGGTGAAACCTTCACCACGCAGGAAAGGCAGCTTGCGATAGAAAGGCAGGTTGCCGCCGCTGTGGTAAAGACGAACACCACCACTTGTGCGGGCATGCTGACCCTTGGTACCACGACCGGCTGTCTTGCCATGACCACTACTCATGCCACGACCCACGCGTTTGCGATTCTTTTTTGCGCCCTCATTGGGCTTAAGATCGTGTAATTGCATTCTTACTTCTCCTCATCCACTGTTTCGATTTCAACAAGGTGTGAAACCTTATCCAGCATACCTAACAGGGTTTCATTTTCTTTGTGTTCGACAACATCACCAACATTACGAAAACCCAGGGCTTTGAGCGTTCTCTTTGTGCGGACGGTGTAACCAATACCGCTTTTAACTTGCTTGACACGAAGGATTTTTTCTTTTTTCTTAGCCATTTTTCCTCCGTTCCCAATAAGGGGTGACATCTTCCAGAATCTTGCCGCGTTCAGCAGCGACGGTCTGAGGCGATTTCAGTTGAGCGAGTGCGTCAAAAGTTGCCTGGACAATGTTCAGCATGTTAGCACTGCCAAGTGATTTGGTCAGAATATCTTTAATTCCAGCTGCCTCGCAGACTGCACGAACGCCGCCCGCGGCGATGACGCCAGTACCAGCTGAAGCAGGTTTGAGCAAAACTTTCGCGCCGCTTTGTCTGCCAATAACCTCGTGGGCAATTGTCGTACCAAGCAAGCTGACTTTGTGCATATTTTTGTAGGCGCGTTCGGTTGCTTTTCGCATTGCGTCCGGCACTGCACCTGCTTTACCAATTCCTAAACCGACATTGCCATTGTTATCACCAACGACAATCGTGACTCTGAAGGAAAAACGGCGACCGCCCTTCACAACTTTTGCCACGCGGGCGATATCGATTACTCGTTCGTCAAATTGTGGTTCTAATGATTGAAAGTCATCCATAATATCCTCTTTTAGAACTCCAGTCCACCCTTACGGGCGCCTTCAGCCAAAG
>CAZMZQ010000015.1:15289-19641 GCA_964570745.1 uncultured Anaerolineaceae bacterium | reverse complement strand
TCTAATGAGATTAAGAAATTATACTCAATAATTGAATGATTGAGGTAACCAATTATGAAAACAGATGCAGAAAGGTAATAATTCTCTTAGTTTAGTCATAGCTTTGGAGGAAAGATTTTGGTATGCGATGGTGTAGCTTTTCGATAACAGGGTAAATCCAATTCTCCTCGCTTTTAGGGCAGGAAGGAAATCTCCGAAAGCAAAATGCCTGATCTACAACTCAATCGCTCAAATAGAGGTTCAGGACATCTTCTATTTGTGGCTACGCGCAGTGACGGTTTTGTTACCTTGCGCCGGGTTGAGCGCATTCGTAGGCGTCACCGCGCAGGGTTTCGATTGCGTGATTCATGACCGGTAAAAAGACTTCCAAACATTCCAGAGCCGCTTTGGGGCTGCCGGGAAGATTGATAATCAGTGTCTTCCCTCTAATCCCAGCTGCCGCTCGGGAGAGCATGGCGAAAGGGGTTATCTCCAGGCTCTTCCCACGAATCGCTTCGGCAATACCCTGAGCCTGGCGTTCCGTTACCGCGAGGGTTGCCTCAGGAGTTACATCTCTTGGAGCGAAACCCGTCCCTCCAGTAGTGAATACCAGGTCAAGCTCCATGTCGGAATACTCGATAAGTTTTGCCTTGATTTGTTCCAAATCATCAGGGACTATCCCCTGGATTGTCACTAACGCTTTACCTTCCAGGGCGTGTGCGATTGCTGGACCGGATAAATCTGTTCTCTCTCCAGAATAACCTTTATCGCTAACTGTTAATATGGCAGCCCGAATTGTTGGGATAATTTTTAAGGAATCCCCAGCTTTAATAGAGCCCTCTTTAATCACCCTGGCAAAAATTCCTTCCCTGGGCATAACGCAATCGCCCACCTGCCGAAATACCTGGCAATGACGGTGGCATTCTTTACCAATCTGGGTGATCTCGAGCAGTGTTTCACCCATCTCCAGTCGTGTGCCAACAGGCAGAGCCCACAGATCGATTCCTTCGGTGGTGATGTTTTCCGCAAAAATTCCTGGTTTCAATTCAACAGATGCGTTATTGTGCATCTTATCAAAGCTGCTCAAATCAAGCAGGCTTATTTGCCTGTGCCAGTCGCCAGCATGGGCATCGCCTTCAATTCCCAATCCAACCTTCAGGTCAATTTTCTCAACCGGATGTTTGATCGTGCCTTTTTTTTCACTGATGTTGACCGAGACAACCTTTGCCATCTACCCTCCGATCCTGCTCATATTACGTTTTTCCAGAGATTCCTTATCAAAACAATGCCGCTCCGGTTTTTCATAAATTGCTTCGCTTATCACCCGCTTAAGGGCATCTTTACCTTCCGCAAGGGCTTCGCTCAACGAAACCTCAGAATCTTTCCCCAGGCAAGTACGTAAATAGCCATCGCTCATAATGCGGATGCGATTGCAATCAGCGCAAAACCGATGCGAAATCGGGCTGATAAAGCCCACCCGACCTTGCGCTCCCTCATAAGTGTAATCTGTGGAAGGCTGACCGTGCAGGCGAGGGGGAATCGGTTTGAGCCAGGGTCTGGCTTCAATGATTTCCTGATTATTCAGGCGCAGGAGGTCGCTCCCGGTGCCGTTACCAATCGGCATGTATTCAATAAAACGCACATCAATTTTCTGCTTTGCTGTGAGATCAATGAAATCATCGATCTCATTGTCATTGACACCGCGCATAAGCACGACATTTATTTTAATCGGGTCAAATCCTGCCGACATTGCTGCCTGGAGACCATCAAGCACTTTCTGAAGGCTTCCACCGGTCAGTTTCTCAAAAAGATCAGGTTTAAACGTGTCCATACTGACATTCAAACGCATCAAACCTGCAGCTTTCAACCCATGAGCCATTTCCGCCAACATCTGGGCATTTGTTGTCATGGAAAGGTCTTTAAGTCCGGGTAGAGCCGCGATCCCACTCACTATCTTCATCAGATCCTTACGCAGAAGGGGTTCCCCGCCAGTCAGTCGAATGCGCGTGATCCCCAATTCAACTGTAGCCTGGGCTAGCAAAATTAATTCTTCAGCGCTTAGCTCCCGGCTCCTGGGACAATAACCTTCATCTGCGCGGCAATAAGTGCAGCGCAGTGTGCAGCGCTCGGTCAGGGAAAGGCGCAAATAATCTATCTTTCTTCCAAAGGTATCTCTCAAATTTGAAGCTCCTCCCGGTTAAATACACCCGATTGACCACCGGATTTATTATCGAGCTTGATCTCACCGATCACCATGGCACGGTCGACCGCTTTACACATATCATAGATAGTGAGCGCAGCCATACCTACTGCGGTAAGGGCTTCCATCTCGACTCCCGTGGTATAGGTTGTTTTAGTTTCCGCGATAATTTTCAGAGTATCTTCCCCGAGATATTCAAAATCGATTTTTGCGGAGGTAAGCGGCAGTGGATGACACAGAGGGATCAAGTCTGAAGTCTTTTTGGCAGCCATGATCCCAGCAACCCGGGCAACTGCCAGCACATCGCCTTTTTTAACCTCGCCAGAACGAATCAGTTCCAGCGTTTCCGGTTTCATCTTGACCATTCCAGATGCAACGGCTACGCGCTCTGTGGTAGTTTTATGAGATATATCTACCATAATAGCATTCCCTTCACCGTCCAGGTGGGTCATCTTCATAAAATCACTTCTCCCGGATTATTGAGTTGGTATCCGCCCAACCTTTCAAGTCGTTCTGCGAAATCGTTACTCTTGATCACTTCAAGCAAGTGCTTAAATTCCGGATGCTCAAGCGTCTTATCGGCAACAAGCAGGTCATACTGTTCCCAGATTAGGGGGACGAAACCCAAGTCGTAAATCCTGGCGGCTGAAAGGATGCCCATGCCGGCATCAGCAGTGCCGCTTGCAACAGCCGCAGCTACAGCAGTGTGAGTGATTTCTTCGCGGTCGTAGCCTTTGATTCTATCCGCTGCCAACCCGTTTTGATTCAACAGGTAATCCAACAAAATCCGGGTCCCTGAGCCTTTTTGACGGTTGACATAATTGACCCTTACTAGGTCAGTCACCGAGGCGATACCCAGCGGATTGTCTTTTGCGACCATCAAACCTTGACTGCGAAAAACGCAGCTTATCAACCTGACGCCGCCATCGGGGAAATACCGCTGAATATAACTTTTATTATATTCACCGGTTTCTTCGTCCATTAAATGGGTGCCACCAAGGTGGGACTCACCCCGTTTGAGTGCCATCAAACCACCCAGGCTGCCAACATGTGAGGAGACAACCTGGCTGTCGGTCCATTTAATTTTAATCAGGTCAATCAATTCATCGATCAACGGATCGTGGCTGCCCGTTATCACTAATGTTTTGTCAATATCTTTCATTTTCCTCACCAATTTCACTGGTGCTTTTTCACCAGCTTCATATCCTTCTGTATTCTGAGGAACTTCAATAATACCATCTGCTTTTACAAACGAACTTACCACACCTGCCCCGCGGTTGAGCGGAACTGCCACCAACTTGCCGTTGACCTTGCCGATCCTGGCTCGGATAAATTCCAGGTATTTCAATGAAGAGGTTAATCGCCGGGAGACAGTTGCCTGTGCCATGGTTTTCTCTTCATCGGGTTTATTCAATAAAAGGTTAACTGCCGGGCGTACCAGCTCTTCCATCACCAAAATGGCTGAAACAGGATAACCAGGAAGTCCAACCAAGGGTATCACTTTTGATTGTTGCTGTGCAAATCCGAGTACAACTGGTTTGCCTGGTCGGATAGCAACCCCGTGGAGGATCACTTCACCATTTTTTTCAATGGCATCCACGGAATAATCCTTCTTTCCAGCGGAGGAACCGGCATTCAGGAGCACAAAATCACATTGCATTACAGCTTTGTAAACTGCTTCGGCAATCAAATCCTGGTCATCCCTGACAATTGGGTAAACCTTTGGCTCACAGCCCCAATCCTCAAGCATACCTTTGATGATTGTCGAATTGAATTCGATAATATCGCCTTCACGGGGGTCAGTTTGAGGAGAGACCAGCTCATTGCCTGTCGGGATCACACCCACAAGCGGTTTTTTGATTGCTTTTATTTCCAATACCCCCGCTGCCAGCATGGCGCCCTGAATGGCGGGAGTAATTTCGGTATAGCTGGGGATAATCATATCCCCCTGAGCAATATCTTCTCCAATCTGACGGATGTGCTGCCAGGGCACCGCTGCTGTAAACAATTGGACCGCGCTTTCATCCGCCTCGATCACATCTTCGACCATCACAACGGCATCACAATTTTCAGGCAATGGATCTCCCGTGTTCACCCAGTGAAATTGATCTTTCTGCAGGGTGACCGGCCTTGTATCAGTTGCGCCAAAGGTCAAACTGGCATCCAGGGCGAT
>CAZMZQ010000015.1:7423-15189 GCA_964570745.1 uncultured Anaerolineaceae bacterium | reverse complement strand
TCAAGCCAAACCAGGATCACTTCTTCGCGTCCGTGGTTGGAAGGAACTGCCCTGGTCAGGTTTGCCCGAACTGTTTGTTGGGCTTCCTGGCTATTTGACAGGGAAAAAAGCAGTGGTTTGACCAGGGCATGGAACATGAAAAATGCCGCCACCGGGTTACCGGGGAGTCCAATAATCGGTTTGTTATCAATTTTTCCAATAATGGTCGGCTTGCCAGGTTTTATTGCAATACCGTGAACGAGAATTTGACCAAGTTCCTCGATTAAAACAGGAAGGTTATCGTGCTCACCCACAGAGGTACCTCCCGATACCAGGAGGATATCTACTGTAGAAAGCGCTTTTTGGATTGCTTTTCGGAGCATATCGCGTTGGTCAGGCACGATTTCGTGGGTTTGTGCGACAGCACCAGTTTCTTGCAGCAAGGCTGAAAGCATATGAGTGTTCACATCACGTATTTTGCCAGGCATGAGCTTAATTCCGGCTGGTACAAGTTCGTCACCTGTTGAGATGATACCTACTTCAGGTTGTTTAAAAACCTCAATTTCAGTCAAACCCATGGAAGCCAGAGTACCGATATCGGCTGGGTTAAGCCGTTTGCCGCACGGTAAGATTTGGCTGCCAGGCTGAAGATCCTCGCCTTTGAAAATCATGTTTGCGCCAGGCGCAACCGGTTTGACAAAGGCAAATTCGCCTGAGCCAAAGTCTTCCACAAATTCGATCATTACCATCGCATCTGCACCAGCAGGAAGTGCACCTCCGGTTGGGATATAGAAACACTCACCGGGTTTGAGCGTGTGCGTAGGCATCTCACCCATTGGGCTCTCACCAGCCTTGAGCAGAATTGACGGGATCGAGTCGGAACACCCGCGCAAGTCGCGGCTAATCACAGCATACCCATCAACGGTTGAACGGTCGAAAGCAGGTATAAATTCATCAGAAACGATATCAGCAGCAAGGAAACGACCAGATGCATTTTCAAGTTTAATAATTTGAATTGGTAAACGCAAAGAACCAAACTGTTCCTCGATCATTGCTTTAGCGTCAGAGAGAGAAATTACCTTAAACATTCGAACTATTATTGTACTCAATTAATTAGCGAATGAATGTTTTTAAGAACTGGGATAAAAAGTAGTTGTTTTCTTCGGTGAGTATCTCTTTTTATCCATAATGGCTACGCGCAGCCCTGAAATGCTATATAGAATCATGATTGTTCAGCTCCCTGCAAACAATCCCGTCACTTCCCTGTTATAGAAAAAGGAACGCACGTTGCGCGTTCCTTATATACTTGAATAAACTATCAGCTTTCTTATTCAAAGGCAATAATTAGCTGGTAGTGCGGCTGTCCGCCGTTGTGGATTTCGATTTCGACATCGGGGTAAGCTTTACGCACACCGTCTGAGAGTTGATTTGCCTGGTTTTGGTTCAGACCTTCACCATAAAAGAAAGTAACTCTCTCCACCTCATCCATACCAGCTTTTTGCAAAAGTTTTTCAATCGCATCTTCGATTGTCGCTGCCGAAGAAACCAGTTTGCCATCATATAGGGCTATTACCTGCCCTTTTTCCACATCCACACCATCGATCTCAACCGAGCGCGTTGCAACCGTGATCTCGCCGGTATGCACTTCCTGGATGGCTTGTTTCATCGATTCTTCATTCTCTTCGAGAGTGCCTTCGGGGTTTAGCCTGAGCATAGCTGCAAATCCCTGGGGAGCGTTGCGAGAAGGAATAATGGCAATGTGTTTGACGCTTACCTTTGCTGCATTTTGAGCAGCCAAAATGATGTTTTTGTTATTAGGTAAAATAATGACTTTATCTGTCGGTAAGTTTTCAAAAGCCGCCACCAACTCCTGCACGCTGGGATTCATGGTTTGACCACCCTCGACGATAGCCGAGACACCCAGGCTGGCGAATATAGAGGATAAACCTTTCCCCGGAGAAACTGCAACAACTGCTATTTCACCCGGATTGACCGGGGTCAGGTCGAGATGATCTTCTTTGCGCTCATTAATCTGGTCAAGCAGGTTTTCCATCATGATCTTCTTGACAATGCCCTGGGTTTCAGTGTAGGCGATTGGTTCATAACGCCGGTCCAATTCGGTATGGATGTGCATACGGTAGATGCCGTCACCCTCGCCTACCTGGATGCTGGTACCGATCTGACCAAGATCTTCATAATATTTTTCAAGTAGAAAGCCAGGATGGGGGGCAAAATCGATCACTACCTCGTAATCCTGCCCTTCTTCTACGGTTTCCATGGCATTTGCCAGGTCCAGCTCTGCCAGGGGTTTCAAAACTGCGCCCGAAGGATCCAACGATTCGCCCTGCAGCATCCGCAGCATGCCTTCGAAAATGTAATACAACCCGGTTCCACCCGAATCGACAACCCCAGCCTGCTTGAGCACGGGCAGTAATTCGGGGGTGTTTTTAACGCTGACATCACCAGCTTCAACAATTGCCAGGAGCATCTCGCTCAAGCTGGCATCGTCTTTAAAAGCTTCTTCGGCTCCTGTAGTCATATCCTTTATCACGGTCAGAATGGTGCCTTCCACTGGTTTGACGACGCCTTTATAGGCGGTGTTGCGGGCTTCCTGCATGGCACGTGTCAGCAAATTTGTATCCATCGACTCATAATGATCAAGAGCACGGGCAAAACCACGCCAAATCTGTGAAAGAATAACCCCCGAATTACCGCGGGCACCCATCAGCGCTCCCTGGGCAAAATCTTTTGCTGCACCACCAACGTTTTTAGTCCGTTTTGAATCTGCTTCATTGAAAGCAGCCTGCATGGTAAGCACCATGTTGGTTCCCGTATCGCCATCCGGAACCGGGAAAACATTCAAAGAGTTAACATAGGCCTGGTTGGTAGTTAGCCAAATAAGACCAGCTTCAAATAACAGCATCAAACCATCACCATTGATTGGTGACTGCAATAATTGGTGGCGAACTTCTTCGTCAGGAAGAACATATTTATTTTGATTCATTTTTCACCTGTGCCGGTTAATCCGGATTGCTCACTCTCAAGCCTCTTACGTGGACATCCACGCGCTTTACCGGAACCGCCATCGTTTTTTCAACAGCATATTTAACACTTTCAGCCACCAAATCGATGACTGTTTTGATTCGCAAGCCATATTCAATGATTAGATTCAATTCGAGGCTAACACCATCATCCTCACTTTTGACAATAACACCAAAGTCAGCATCTTTGTCGAAAAACCTGGTAACAGATTCTTCAACATTGCCAGGAGTAAGGCTGATAACGCCGTAAGCTTGTAAAGCGGCATTACGTGCAACGGTCCTGATTGCCTGAGAGTGGATATAGATGCTCCCCATCGGATTTTCTTGTGTTGTCATATTCAACTCTTTTCTCCAAAAACCTTGATTATTAATATAATCTCTGGTAATATAAACGCTTGCGCGTGCTAACAGTTACGCAGCAAGTCAATATTATAATGCAAGAAAGGTATTGAGATGGCAAAGTGCAGTCAGTGTGGAAAAACCACCACCTTCGGTCATAATCGCAGTCACTCTCTCGTCGCAACCCGACGAAAGTTCCGCCCTAACCTGCAGCGGGTCTCCGTTTATCAGGACGGAAAGAAAGTTCGCAAAGTACTTTGCGCGCGCTGCATCAAAACCCTGACCAAAGCTTATCGTTAGTTTCTTCACCAAAACAAAACATCAAAAAGTCGCCCAGCGGCTTTTTTGATTTTAAACCAGGGCTGCTCTAAGGGCAGCGATGCCGGCAGCGATTCCTTCAGGATGCCCAAAGACAGCTGTTCCAGCAACAAAATTCCTGGCACCAGCCTGGTAGACTTCGGCGATGGTTTGAGCAGAAATACCGCCATCCACCTGGATGACGGCTTCAGAATTCCACTTTTCCAACATCAACTTTGCTGCGGCAATCTTTTCAAGACTTACAGGAATAAATTTCTGACCGCCAAACCCAGGATTGACCGACATAATCAACACCTGATCAACCAGGTCTCCCAGGTAATTCAGTGAATCCATCGGGGTTCCGGGATTGAAGGTTAAGCCTGCTTTGGCTCCCATTTCACGTATCGTCTGCAGAGTGCGATGGATATGCGGACAGGTTTCGAAATGCACGGTCACAATATCGGCGCCGGCATCAATAAAGCTTTTCAGGTGTTTTTCAGGCTCCACGATCATCAGATGTACATCCAACGGGAGGTTTGTAATGCGCCTGCAAGCTTTGACAATATCCGGACCAAAGGTGATATTGGGCACATAACTGCCGTCCATCACATCGATATGGATCATATCAGCCCCACCCTTTTCACAAGCGCGAACATCAACCCCCAGGTTGGTAAAATCAGCAGACAGGATTGAAGGTGAAATCAGGGAGTTCATTTATTTCCTTTCAGGGTTTCAACATCCAGTAGACATACAGCCAGAATGGGATCAAACCAACCAAAAGCAAGCTGGCAAAAATGCCGAGCAACCAGGTCTTCCAGTCGATTTCATTCGCTTCTTCCGGATATTCTTCTTCGTATTCAGGATAGTAATCATATTCCTGGTAAGTGTAGTTTTTTCTTGTAAACAAGTCTTTTGTTGAGCGAAACAACCTCTTCAAATAAGACTGTTGGTCAGAAAGCTGTTCAAATTCTTGTCCAGATGCCGAATAGATTTCATGCTGTTGGGATTCCACTTCTGACAAAGCAGAAGCGGTCACTTTTTTTTGGCCCAGGTTTTCCACAGGTTGAGCAGGTGCTACAGGGGTATGGTCGCTTCGCGACCGCTGGAACGTATCTCTTACGAAAGCCATGGTTTGGTTGTGATCAGGGTTACTGTCATAAAGCCCTAAAAGCAAACGTCCCAGTTGATCGGCGGTGCGATAGCGGGCGGCTGGTTCTTTGGATAGCACTTTCATGATGATTTCCTCCAACGCGGAGGGAATGCCCGGGTTGTAGTAGCGAGGCGACACTGGTTTTTCTTCGCGATGCATTCGTGCTAGCTCGGCTGAATCGGGAGCGATAAACGGCAGCCTGCCCGTTAGCATCTCATAAAGGATTACGCCCAATGAATATACGTCCGATGCCGGTGAAGGTGGGCGACCGCTGGCTTGTTCGGGAGAAAAATAGTGTGGTGATCCCCAGACAACGTCGCTGCGCTCATCTGGTGAGATGGTCGCCAGAGCCCTGGCGATACCAAAATCAGTCACTTTAAGGCGGGCTTCAGGGGTTACCAACAAATTGTGAGGCTTGACATCACAATGCACCAAACCAGCACGATGGGCATAGCCAATACCTCCACAAGCCTGGATCATCAGTTCCAGCGCTTCGAGGACCTGAAAACGCTCTCTCTGTTTCGTGAGCGCTTTCAGATCGGTGCCGGGGATAAATTCCATCACGATGAATAAGTGACCCTGGTCGAGACCGAAATCGTGGACTGTGACGATATTGGGATGCGAGAGATTGGCTGCTGCCCTGGCTTCCTGGCGGAAGCGCTCACGAAAAGCAGGATCCTTTGAGAAATCTTCACGCAGCACTTTGACCGCCACGCTTCTTTCGAGCATCAGATCTTTAGCCTTATAGACCACCGCCATACCTCCCGTTCCGGAGGTTTGCTGGAGTTGATAGCGGTCATTAAGCAGGCTGGGCATTTCCATAGAGCTGATTATAATGCAAATCCTGCCCTTTTCGCCTGCTGTCAGCCTGTCACGTAAACTGTCAAAATAACCAAATCCTCGCATTGTGGACAATTAGCAATCCAAACGCAACTCAGTTTAGGAAATACCCAGAAAATTGTACAAAAAGTCTTGTATTTTTAGGCATAATAGTCTATAATGTGTGAAAGTTTGTCATAAAGTGTCAGGAAGTGTCACAAAACTGAAAAAGAAGCGCCAAAAAGGGCGCTTCGGTGATTAAAGAAGAGAATAGAACAAATGTTTTACGGGAGATACGAACACAATATCGATAAGAAGGGCAGGATGACTGTTCCTTCGACTTTCCGGGATCAAACCACGGACGGTATTGTTTGTGTCACCAAGGGTCTGGATGGAAACCTGATGGCATATGCGAAAGATACTTTTGATATCATCGCTGAATCAATCAACAGTATTTCTATCACCGACCCCAACCTGCGTTCATTCAGACGGGAAATTTTAGGCTCTTCAGCAGAACTGACTTATGACACAGCAGGACGCATTCTCATTCCGCTACACTTGCGGAAGTTGGCTGGAATTGAGGATGGTGTGATGATCATAGGGGTGGGAGACAGTTTTGAAATATGGGCTTCTGATCGGTTGGAGGCGTTTACGAGCGCCAATCACGACCCTGAAGCACAATCTCAAGCCTGGGCATCTCTGGATATCACGGCAAAAAGAGGAAAATGATGAACGCGGTGCCTTCGGCATCAGAGCCGCACCGCCCAGTACTTTACCAAGAAACAATCGAATATCTGGCTCCCATAAGCCCTGGGTCTTACCTCGACTGTACTGCAGGTGCTGGTGGTCATTCTGAAGGAATCCTTCAGGCAAGTTCGCCTGACGGCAAATTGGTTGCTTTGGATCTCGACCCCCTGGCGATTGAGCTAACCCGTGAACGACTGAAGCCATTTGGAGATCGCGCTTATGTAATTCATGGTTCCTACCTGGATTCGGCGAAGACCTTGCAACAAATTGGTTGGGGAACAGTTGATGGAATCCTGATGGATCTGGGTGTTTCTTCGATGCAACTTGACCAGCAAGAGCGTGGTTTCTCTTTCAGACACAACGCACCACTGGACATGCGTTTTGACCCCACCAGGGGACAAAGCGCAGCTGAGATGGTGAACACACTCAGTGAAAAGGACCTGGCTGACATCATCTGGAAATATGGTGAAGAGCGGTTTTCAAGAAGGATTGCCCGAAAGATCGTAGAGAACCGACCGCTTGAGACCACGTTTCAACTCGCAGATGTCGTCCGTTCTTCCATCGGAGGAGGGCATAGCAAGATCGATCCGGCAACGCGGACCTTTCAAGCTATCCGAATCGCTGTAAACGATGAATTGAGAACAGTGGAAGAAGCTATACCGGACCTGATCGCACTTTTGAACCCGGGAGGGCGGCTGGCTGTCATCAGTTTCCATTCTTTGGAAGACAGGTTGGTCAAACAAGCTTTCAAACAGGAGAGCGTCGATTGTATCTGTCCACCTGAACAGGTCATTTGTACCTGTGGGCATGTGGCAAGCGTGAAAATACTCACCCCGCGTCCGATCACAGCTTCTGAGGGGGAGAGGAACGAAAACCCGAGAGCCCGAAGTGCAAAACTGAGGGTTGTAGAGAAGAAGTAATTTAGGAATTTGGTAAGTTGCTATGAAAAAAGATGTACTGCAAGCCTATAAACAAGCCCCCTGGCGCACCCAACTACAATGGGTCGGCATCTTTTTGCTGGTGGTGGTTGGCGTAGCAGCTGTAGCAGGGCTCTACCTTTCAATTAGTGGACGCTCAGCCGCCACCGGTCGCCGTATACAAATACTGGAGAGCAAGGTTAGCACTTTGCAGCGTGAAAATAATGATCTGCAGACACTCCTTGGAGAAATTTCATCTTCACGGGCACTAAACGAGAGAGTTGACAGCCTGGGCATGCGACTTTTGACTGTAGATGAAGCAATGTACCTTGAAGTTCCAGGTTACGTTCCGGCAACAGGACCTTCCCTTGCCCCACCTCCCTCGATCCAGGAAGACCGCACACCGATATTATTACCTGAGTTCACCGACACTTTCATTGAATGGTTAACAGAGAAATTACAGGCTGTCCCCGAGCC
>CAZMZQ010000015.1:5238-7323 GCA_964570745.1 uncultured Anaerolineaceae bacterium | reverse complement strand
TACATCGTTTTAGATGATTTTGTTGAAAAAGACAAAATTGCCCAACTGGAAATTATTAATGAAGATTATGAAAGTCGGGTTGCCAAAGGAAATGAGGTCTTACCAACCCTCTCTGGTTTGCTTTGGACCCCCCATTCTCAACGTTCTTACCCCGAAGGTACACTGGCATCAAACATCCTTGGGTTCTACAGCTATCTCGATCGCACTGGTGGGTTGGGGTATTTCGGATTGGAAGAGGCTTACAACAGTCAACTATCCGGTACACCACGCGAAGTATATATCGCATTCGACCCCCAGCGTCTGAGCACTGTTGAAGAAGTGCCACCTGGTGTCAGTCTTGTGCTGACCATCGACCGTGAAATCCAGGCTCTGACCGAACAAACTTTGGATGAAGCGATCAAATGGTCAGGTTCTGACAGCGGCACAATCGTAGTTTATGACCCGGAGGATGGCAGTATCATTGCGATGGCTACTGCCCCAAGGCTGGATCCCAATGAATATTGGGATTATTCCACGTTATTTCCCAATCCAAACCCATATAACTCTGCGATCAGTCAGACTTATGAACCTGGTTCTGTTTTCAAAGTATTGACAATGGCTGCAGCCCTGGATTCAGAAACGGTAGAAAAAGACACAATGTTTAACGATACCGGTTCTTTCTTTATCGGAGGGGCGACAATTTACAACTGGAACCGCGGTGGCTGGGGCATGGTCGATATGACAGAATGTCTCCAGCACTCATTGAATGTTTGTATGGCTTGGCTGGCGACTGAAATGGGACCAGACACCTTCTATACATATATGAAGAACTTTGGTCTTGACAGAAAAACGGGGATAGACCTCGGCGGGGAGACCAGCTGGCCTCTTAAACTTCCGGGCGACAACCAGTGGTATGAAGTTGACCTTGCCACAAACAGCTTTGGGCAAGGCATATCTCTGACCCCGATCCAAATGGTGATGGCAATCGGAGCATTAGCTAACGATGGCAAGATGATGGCACCCCACGTAGTTAAATCGATGATTATTAACAACCAGCAATATGTTGTCGACCCGATAGTTGTCGGCACTCCGATTAAAGCTGAGACAGCTCATATACTCACCGATATGTTGGTTGATTCTCTTCAAAACGAAGCTTCAAATGCACTTGTTGATGGTTATACAGTTGCAGGAAAAACTGGTACGGGAGAAATAGCCACTGCCCTGGGATATTCATCTACCGAAACCAACGCTTCTTTCGTTGGCTGGGGACCAGCAGAGGACCCAAAATTCCTCGTTTATGTGTGGTTAGAGAAACCATCCATCTCCCCCTGGGGTTCCGAAGTGGCTGCCCCAATCTTTTCAGAATTAGTTAGTAAACTGGTGGTTTTGATGGATATTCCACCAGACAATATCCGGATGACGGACAAAATGCAGACGACTGGACAATAAAACCTGGATAATTATGTTGACTATTGGATTTGTACTCAAAACTCTCGGGATGGAAAGCAACCTCGAAACTGACCAGGTGATCACTGGTGGTTGCATCGATTCCCGTTTGGTTAAGCCAGGCACATTGTTTGTTGCATTGCCTGGCGAGAACACTGATGGTCATAACTATGTGGACAAGGCTTTGGACAGCGGTGCTGTTTTGGCTTTGGTCGAACACCCAGTTGAGAGTCGCTATCCCGTTATAGAGGTTTCAAGCTTTCTTGACGAATTTCCCAAAACAGCCTTCAGTGTCATTGTTCCTAACACATTGGAGGCGCTCCAACAAATTGCAACCGAATGGCGAAAGCAATTTGATATTCCAGTCATCGGAATCACCGGAAGTGTTGGTAAATCATCGACAAAGGAAACCCTCGCTGCCTTGCTGGGTTACAAGTTCAATGTTTTAAAGAATCCGGGCAACATGAATAACGAAATCGGTTTGCCCCTGACATTGATTTCTCTAAACGAAAACCATCAGGTTGCGGTCTTAGAAATGGGATTTTATGTCCCAGGTGAAATAAAGCTGTTATGCGATATCAGCCAGCCACAAATTGGGATTGTTACCAATATTGGCACTGTCCATGCAGAACGCGCCGGCGATTTGAACACGATCTCCCG
>CAZMZQ010000015.1:0-5138 GCA_964570745.1 uncultured Anaerolineaceae bacterium | reverse complement strand
GCAGCGTGTACGCCTGTGTAAAAGCATGACCGGTGCGACAATCTTAGATGACAGTTATAATGCATCTCCACTATCAACCATCGCAGCGCTTGAGTTATTACACGAACTGGAAGGTGAAAAAGTCGCTGTCCTGGGTGATATGCTGGAATTAGGTCAATATGAAACAGAAGGTCATCAACAGGTCCTGACAAGAGCATTGTCGATCGCAGACAGAATTGTTCTGATTGGTCCGCGTTATCAAAAAGTGCTAAAACAGGCAGTCTTCGGGAACTTCCCACAAGAACAAATCCATTGGTTTGAGGATGCCAGCTCAGCTGTTGATTTTTTGTTGCTTACACTAAAAAAAGGACAGATAGCCCTGATAAAAGGCTCTCACGGCATGAAAATGTATAAAATTATCGAAGCATTGGAGGCGAATTCATGATAAGTGGATTTTCGCTGGCAATTGCCATGAGTGGCATTGCCTTTTTGCTCTCAATTATCTGGGGAGAACCTTTTATTAAATTGCTGGCTCTGTTCAATATTGGAAAGTTGATTCGAGATGACCAACCAATAACACACCGTTCCAAAGAAAACACTCCTACAATGGGCGGTTTCATGTTCCTGGTGCCAATCACCCTGCTCACGGTGATTTTGAATGCAGTTTCCTTGTTTGGATCCCAGCTGTTGGGCTCTTCAATTCTTGTCCCATTGCTATCGCTGTGGGGTTATGCCATTATAGGTGCAATAGATGACTGGGAAGGAATTCGCGGAACACGCAAAGGTCTCGGTATGCGAGCGCGTACCAAATTCATCCTGCAGATTGTTGTTGCTCTTCTTCTTGCTTATCTGATGAAAGAAGTGCTGCTGGTCCCCAATCTGTTTTGGCCAACTGCTAATGCTCCGCTGAATTTAGGCTGGGCATACATTCCAGTCGCCGCACTCATTATCGTCGGGATGACCAATGCCATGAATTTCACCGATGGGATTGATGGCCTTGCAAGCATTATCTCAATGACCGCTTTTGGAATTGTCGGCATTATCGCCCTGATGCATAACCAGGTTTTTCTCGGTCGCTTCTGTTTTTGTGTTGTTGGTTCGTTGGCTGGTTTTCTCTGGTTCAATGTCAACCCAGCCCGTTTGTTTATGGGAGATACCGGTTCACAGGCATTGGGTGGAACCCTGGCAGTAGTCGCATTGATGACCGGTCATTGGTTGTTTTTACCCTTGATAGCAATTATCCCTCTCGCAGAATTATTGAGTGTCATTATCCAGGTTTCTTATTTCAAGGCAACGAAGGGAAAACGCGTCTTTAAACGGACCCCCATCCATCATCATTTCGAAGAAATTGGATGGACTGAAAGCCAGATTGTTATGCGCTTTTGGATTATCGAGCTGGTTTCTGCAATGCTCGGGTTGAGCCTTACTTTTATAAGGTGAGCTTATGAAAAACTATTCGAACAAAAAAGTGATTGTAATCGGGGCAGCCCGCCAGGGGCAGGCTTTGGCGCGCTTTTTTACTAAACAAAGCGCCGAAGTAGTGGTTACCGATTACCGCAGTGCAGACCAGCTTAAGGATGAGCTTACCGTGCTCAACCAATTAAAGGTCTCGTTAAACCTTGGTGGACATGATGAGAAAATACTTGACGGAGCCAGCCTGGTTTGTGTTTCAGGTGGTGTCCCATTAACAATTCCCTTCATCAAGGAAGCATTGTTGCGGAAGATCAAACTGAGTAATGATTCCCAGATTTTCCTGGAAGAATGCCCCTGCACGGTGGTTGGAATAACCGGTTCAGCCGGAAAAAGTACTACCACTGCGCTTACAGGTCTGATGGCTCAAAAAACATTTGAAATGAAATCAAATCGTCAGAATGTTTGGGTTGGCGGCAATATTGGGAATCCATTGATCGATAAACTGGACGAAATGGAAGAGGATGACCTGGCAATAATGGAGCTTTCCAGTTTTCAACTGGAACTTATGACCAAGGCTCCTCAAATCGCAGCTGTTCTAAATGTAACTCCCAATCATCTCGACCGCCATGGAACTATGCAGGCGTACATTGATGCCAAGTCGCGTATTCTTTGGTATCAACACATTGATGATGTCGCTGTGCTCAACCGTGATGACCAGGGCTGCTGGGGTCTACAACCGGAAGTAAAAGGCGACCTGATTAGTTTCGGCTTTGAACAACCTGAAACACGATCCAACGGTACTTACATCAAGAATGATTCGGTTTGGCTTCAAATGGGACCTGAAAAAATTAAGATGTTCCCGTTGGAATGGAGTGAACTGCGTGGCAGGCATAATATCTCTAACCTCCTGGCAGCATCAGCCATCGCTGCGGCGGCCACACTGGCGTTACCTGGAATCCAGAGCGCAGTTGAGGAGTTCGCTGGAGTCCCCCACCGTCTCGAAATCGTGAGAACGGTAAATGAAGTCACCTGGGTGAACGATTCAATCGCAACCACACCTGAAAGAACCATTGCCGCTATCGAAAGTTTTAGCGAACCGATCGTGCTGCTGCTTGGCGGACGTGATAAGAACCTGCCCTGGGACAAACTTGCCAGCCTGATCCGTGCCAAGGTTGACCGGGTCATTCTGTTTGGAGAAGCAGCCTCGATCATATCTGACAAAATTGGGCCTCGAAAACCAGGGCAAAGCCTGAAATCAGTGGTTACTTGCAAAGACTTTGCAGAAGCGTTGAAAACAGCCAAAATTCAGGCTGAACCGGGTAATGTAGTGCTGCTATCGCCAGGATGCACCAGTTATGACGCCTTTAAAGATTTTGAAGAACGCGGTCAGTTCTTCAGAGATTGGGTGAACCAACTATGATCAACCAAGTAACTCCTAAACCAAAACGCAGGCAGGTGAAGGGACTCCGGATCGACATTCCCTTCATTCTGGCAATAATCTGCCTGCTTACAGTAGGACTGTTGATGGTTTATTCGACAGATTTGGATGCCTCTCTACGAATGGGAGAGGACCCGGGTTATATCTTCCAAAGGCAGGTGATGTGGGTTGCCATGGGACTGGCAGTGGCTATCTTTTTGAGTTACTTTGATTATCACAATTTCGAAAAGCTGGTTGTACCAATGCTCATTGTAGTCATTGTTGGGTTGTTTGCTGTGCTGATTCGAAACGAAGTACAGTTTAACTCCTCCCGTGCGTTGTTCAGCGGCTCTGTTCAACCGGGTGAATTAGCAAAAATGGTAGTGGTTTTATACCTCTCGGTCTGGCTTTCAAAACGAGACAGTAGGGAACTTGGCAATCTCAAAATGGGACTGTTTCCACTTCTGGTTATCCTGGTTTCAATATCGATGCTCATCTTTTTTCAGCCAGATATCAGTGCCGCAATTACTGTTTTGGGACTGGGTATCATGATGTTTTTCCTTGGTGGCGGTAACTGGAAACAAATTGCCGCTCTGCTGGGAATCGTCGGCACAGTCGGTTTGGTTGCGATCAATGTATATTCAACCGGTCGGGTGCGTGTTTCCCAATATCTGCAAGGTTTGCAAGACCCTACGGCCGGCTCTTACCACATCCGTAGAACATTTGAAGCTGTGATTAAGGGAAAATTCTTCGGAGTCGGTCTTGGTGAAGCAAATACTAAATTCACCGGTTTGCCCCTGCCCCACACCGACAGTATTTTCGCTGTTGTTGCTGAAGAAACAGGGCTATTCGGATCGTTCATTTTGATTGGATTATACGTTCTGCTAATCTGGCGTGGATACAAAATTGCCCAAAAGTCTCCTGATCAGCTCGGTTCATTGATGGCATTTGGTCTGGTGACATGGATAGTGATTGAAGCGATGTTGAACGTGGCTGTCATTGTCGGATTGTTCCCTTTTGCAGGTAACACATTGCCCTTTATCAGCTCAGGCGGGTCCAGCATCGTAACCAACCTGGCAGCTGTCGGAATCATCATCAATATAGCCCGGCAAGGGGAAGGACTAAAAATCCAGGAAAGGAGTAAAACCAGTGCGACTGTTGATTTGCGCAGGCGGGACTGGCGGCGGAGTGTATCCGGCGCTGACCGTCACGGAAACTTTAGATAAGACGACACACCAGATCCTTTGGGTTGGAAGCGAAGGCGGTATGGAAGAAAACCTCGTAAAAAGGACAGGATTGGATTATCAATCCATCCAGGCTGCCGGAGTCCATGGTGTTTCAATTAAAGAACTGCCTCGAAACCTGGCTCGTCTTATGCGCGGTTATCAACAATCGAAACAAATCCTCCAATCATTCAAACCAGATGTGATGCTCTTCACCGGTGGTTATGTGGCAATTCCCATGGCACTTGCAGGCAGAAAATACAAATCCCTGCTTTACGTGCCGGATATTGAACCAGGGCTTGCCTTGAAAACATTAGCCCGTTTTTCAGACCGGATAGCAATTACAGCGAGTGATTCGGAACAATGGTTTAAAGCAAAAAAGAAAATGACAATTACTGGATATCCTTTACGAGACGATTTGAAAAAATGGACCCGACCGGAAGCCCGGGATTACTTCAAGCTTGAAGCAGATGTTCCCACCATCCTCTTCATGGGAGGGAGCAGCGGTGCCCGGTCAATTAACCAGGCTGTCGTGGCAAACTTTGAGCAGTTAACCCGTGACTACCAGGTGATACACCTGACAGGTTTACTCGACTGGGAAGCGGTTCAGAAAAACACCGCAGACGCCAGTCCTCGTTATCACGCGTTTCCATATCTTCACGAAGCAGGAGCAGCCCTGGCTGCTGCCGATCTGGCTGTTTCGAGAGCTGGTGCTTCTACATTAGGAGAGTATCCCTATTTTGGTCTGCCAGCAATCCTGGTCCCCTATCCGTACGCATGGCGTTACCAAAAAGTGAATGCGGATTACCTGTCAGACCGCGGAGCAGCAGTCATTCTGCGCGACGAAGACTTACACACTCAATTATTGGACACGATACAGGGTTTATTTTCGAACCCTGACAAACTTGCACGCATGAGCAGGAATATGAGCTCAATTTCACAACCCTTGGCAGCCGAACGCATTTCGGAATTACTTTTCGAAATGGCAGAGGCATAGGCGGAATTAATGATTAGTTTAAACGTTCTCTTTTACATCTTCCTGGCGCTCTTCGGCGTTATCGGTATGATCCGTGGTTTTCGGAAAGAAATCGTGGTAACCGTTTCTG
>CAZMZQ010000014.1:17930-20658 GCA_964570745.1 uncultured Anaerolineaceae bacterium | reverse complement strand
ACGTTATCCTGAAACCAATCTCCTTGTAAAAATTCCTGCCCCTGGAAGATCATCGGTATGCCCGGGGAGGTAAAGACAAGCCCAGCCGCCAGGGTGGAGCGTTTTTGAGCTAACCAACTGGTAGGGTCGTGTGGGTCAACTTCCTGGGGGGCACGTGCCTTACCGTTTGCGACTTCATCGTGGCTTTCGCTATAAATCACACGTTGAAAAACATCGTTGTTGTAATTAAAAGAAATCAGATTTTTTAGCTGTTCCATCGACCGCGATTCGTCTGATATCGCTTCAATCATAGCCCGGATGGGGTGAACAAAGGTGGCATCCCATTGGGTATGAAAACCCGCTCCACCGTCATCACTATCAGCAGTGATTAATGGGTTTACCCTCAGGTCTTCGGCAATCAGAATGCTAAACGGATGCCTGGCACGAATCTCCATGTTCATGTCTGCCATCATCCGAAATCCTTCGGGGAGTTCGTTTTCTTCATTACCGTCTATCGTACGTATGTAGAGAGTGGAATCGACCCGTAAACCATCAACATGATATTCATCCAGCCACATCAGGGCGTTATCGCGTATAAATTGACGCACCTCCGGACGACCGTAATCTGGACGGGTAGAACCCCAGGGTGTTTCAGCCCGCTCATCATTGTAGAAGTAAATCCCACCGTAATCACCTTCATGCCAGCCGTCAAAACGCCACAGTTCCAGGTCGGTGGGACCAAAATGGTTATAGACTACATCCTGAATCACTGAAAAGTCAGCCCGGTGAGCTTCTTTGACAAAATGTTTAAAGGCATCTGGACCGCCGTAGATGGTTTCAACAGCGAAGATGTTAGCCGGGTTGTAACCCCAGGAATAATCACCCGGGAATTCGGCAATCGGCATGACCTGGATGGCATTGACCCCTAAATTCTTCAAGTGATCAAATTTGAGGATGGCGTCTTGAAAAGTGCCAGGTTTGCCGTCTTTCCCGGCTGTAAACGAACCGATATGCATCTCATATATCACCAGTTCGTTATGCGGAGGAAGTTTGAATTGGTCGTCTTGCCAATTGAAACTGTTCGGGTCATAAATTACACTGTTACCTACCGAATTAGTCACCTGTCGGGCATAAGGATCGATGCGATAAAAGCGGCTGCCCTGGTATTGGATGAAATATTTATACTCCTGCCCGGCTTTCGCACCTGGGACGTCGGTGTACCAATAACCATTACCTTCATTCTCCAACGGGTGAGAGTCTTCCTGCCATTGATTGAAATCGCCTGTAATCCAGACTGATTCGGCATAAGGCGCCCAAACGCGGAATGCGGTCCCATTATCATGAACAATCGACCCCATTCCAACGTGTTTCACCTGATTAAAATCATTAGTTCCCATAATCCCTCAGTTCTGACGTCTGTTCTGACGATAATCATAAACTGAATTTCAACCCTGTATAACAGGGCATTGATAGATAGCTTTGCTAATCAACGGACGCTGGCAACCCGGAGCTGTTCAAATTCAGTATTGAGAAAAAGAAAAATTTCCCCGACAAACCTGGAACTGTCAACTAATAGCTATTATCTGTATCCTTCAGCCTGCAGATTAAACAAATGGGCGTATGCCTGGTTGTGACCCATCAATTCAAGATGACTGCCCAGTTCAACAATGCGACCTTCACTCAGAACTACGATCCTGTCTGCCATGCGGACGGTTGAGAAACGATGCGAAATCAACACCGCAATACGTCCCTCCATTAATTCTCTGAAGCGTAAAAAGATTTGATATTCAGCTTCAGCGTCTAAAGCCGAGGTTGGTTCGTCAAGGATGAGCACTTCAGCTTTACGCATGAAAGCTCTGGACAAGGCAATTTTTTGCCACTGCCCGCCCGAAAGCTCGTGCCCGCGATTCCAGCGTCGACCCAGGACCGTATCGTAACCATCGGGTAATTCGGCAATCACCTCGTCTGCACCGCCTCTATTTGCTGCCATATCAATACGAGACTGGTTGTCGAGGTCGTCAATCTGTCCAAAACCGATATTCTCCCTGACGCTGAACTGATATCGAACAAAATCCTGGAAGATTACCCCAAATCGTTGATGCAAGCTTTTCAGGTCGATTTCACGTAAATCGATGCCATCGATTGTGATTCGCCCCTCGGTTGGATCATATAAACGGGTTAGCAGCTTTATCAAGGTTGTCTTACCAGCGCCATTTAAACCAACCAGGGCAATGCTTTCACCTGCGTTGATAAAGAGGTTGATATTTTGGAGTACTAATTTTTCGGAGCCTGGATACCTGAAAGACACATTTTCAAAACGGATGCCTTTTTCGATCGGTATGGGAGCAATAATTCCATTTTTTACCGAAACCAAGGCGGGTTCCACCTTCAGGAATTCAACGAGATTATCGAGATAAAGGTTGTTTTCATATAGAGAGCTGAAATTGCGCAGCAGCTGCTGGACCGCCTGTTGAGATTGCCTGAACACACTCAGGAACATGGTCATATCGCCGAGGGTAACCTCTTGAGCGATGGTTCGGATAATGACCCAAATGTAGCTTCCATAATAAGCCAGGTTTGAAAGCATCCCCCATGCCAGGCTTGCGAAGGTGTTTTTGCGGGCAATGATGCGGTCTTCTTCCATAAATTGGGTCGAAAGATTTAAGTAGCGGGCTTTTAATGCCTCACCAAGACCAAATAATTTAACCTCTTTGATCGATTCGTTGCTGGTAAGCAGCGTTTCAATATA
>CAZMZQ010000014.1:13092-17830 GCA_964570745.1 uncultured Anaerolineaceae bacterium | reverse complement strand
TCGTAAAACACGGGGTCCTCATAGTATTGCAAATCGAGGTTGATCGCTTTATCGATTATGAGCGTGTTGACATGTCTCGACAGCATGGAGCGCAAGACATTGTTAGATAAGCCTTGCAGCGAATTTAACAACGTCCCTAATAGCAACAAGGCAAATTCTGCGATCACATAGGGCAAAACCATGCTGCTGCCAAGGTTTAGATCAGCACCACTGTTGATTGCTGCCAGGATCTGGTCGACTATCATTTTGCCCACCCATGATTGAGCAGCCGGCATCAAGGCGATAAAAGGAATCATGCCAAAGCTGACCAGGGCATGGGTCTTGCTGGCTTCCCAGACCAGCTTAAAAGCAAAAGGCGTGTTGCGCAGCGCATCGCTCGAATCTTTCAAGCCATTTTTAATTTTTTGGATTAATGTCTGATCGTTATTCAGAGGTTTTTTGCCGGGGTTGTTGTCAAGCTGCATAATTCTCGATTCTTCGTCATAGGGTGTCTCAATTTTGACCGACGATTGGTCAAAAAAAGAATAATTAGACAAAATACTCCCACAGCTCGTTGTGGTTGCCTTCCGGGTCGGTCACCCAACCAAAAACACCCTGGTCATTCTCTTCAGTGTGTTCATCTACATCGCGGCATTCTTTGATTAAAACTTCACGATTAGCTGATTGCAGATGATATTAATTAAAAAAACGCCTGTTCTTAAGACAGGCGTTGTGCAATTACCAAAATCAACTTATTTTGCCATCACTGGTCTAAACTTATAACCATAAACGATCATTCCGCGTTCGTCACCATCATTGCGAATTTTTCGGGTGACCATTTCAACCGGCATGCCAATTTTAACAGGTTCATCACCCAGGTCGGTTAATTGGGCAGTTACAAGCGGCCCCTCGTTTAATTTAACCATCGCAACAGTATATGGGGCTTGTTCTTCAAAGCCTGCTGGCGCGTTAGAAATAAGTGTATAAGAATAAACCTCGCCTTGCCCGCTGAAACTGAATGGGGTTTTAGCCTCGCCGCCGCATTCGGGACAAACATCCCGCGGTGGAAAAATCTTGACCTGGCAATGAGGGCAGACTTCACCCTGTAGGGCATATCGCTGTTTCTTTAATCTCCAATATCGTGGAACTTCCATGTTAATTCTCCTATAACGGTTGTAACAGTTTACAGTTTAGGGGAGAAAAACTATCAGAAACTCTCAAAAAACAGATCAATAGAGAAAACTTGATGGGATTTGGGTTTGTTTTGGGCGGTTCTTTGTTGGGATGGCTGCCATTATCACCCGGGACAACATGAGCACAGAGCTGTCTCTTAGAGAGCGGATACCTTGTGGACCTTCCTTACAGAGGTGTTAATGACAATATATTCTTTTCAGATCGAACCTGCCCACACTTCCAAAACATAAGTTCAACAATATCCTGTCTGATTCAGTTAGTTAATCACTGGAGCAAACCGAATGGAAAAAATCTTTCCACCTTGAATACCTTCTCAGTTGTTTGGTAAACCATACAGATGTTGTCTGTTTTGAAAGTCCAACTCAGGTCTTTGGTTGCCAGGAAACGACGCACTTCAGGCAATAACAACCAGCTGCGTTCCTCCAGTGAAAGGGTGATATGAGGCTCCCAGGTGGCAATAGAGTAGAGCATTGAAGGGTTTTCACAATAGCGAACCAGTTTTTCCCATAACAGGCGATGGAAGCTGAGCAGTTGTTCTGATTTCACAACTCTCAGGTAGACAATCGGTCTGTCTGCAGAAAACCAGGTTACGATGTCGGTCTGCACTTCGAATGAGCTCAAATCCCTGGTTATCTCCTCCAACACGCCAACATAGCTGTCGTCATAACCATCGCCCAACTGCCAGGTAAAATGCGGCATGGGTGTTGTGAAGACATGTTTGAAGCCAAAATGTTCTTCAAGGTCAACCCATAAAGACATGATTGTCTGATAAAAGGGTTCAGGTAAAACAGTGATTAATGCTTTCATGTTTCTTAAAATCTTATCACAGGTAGAGGGTCGGAAAACAAAAATTTGAACTCGTGTTATTATCGAAATGATGGAAAATAAGCAAGAAAAAGCCTTCAACGATATATTGGCAGAGGACGCAGAGACTGTTCCTATTTCAATTCCGGGACAACAGCTTGCCAATAAGTTTTGGGAGCGCCTTAAACAATTAGGGCTTTTTAATCCGCTTCTACGGGTAGCTACGTTGATTGCTACCGTTTTGGTGATGATTGCCGTAGTTTGGTTCTTTGAGCGTTTTTATATAAGCGCTGACGGCAGCATGGCGACCCAACTTCAAATTCCTGATCCTTATATGGCTTCTGGATTTGAAGATGTTTACGCGCCTCCGCTGCTTTCAAACTTGCCACGGGATGATGACAGTGCCCTTACGCGAAGAGCTTCTATTGATACAGTTCTGCCCCTGCGCAGCCGGGGAGTTATCACAACCTACCGGGTCGAACCCGGGGATACGCTCTTTTCCCTTGCAGCGCGGTTCAATCTGTTACCTGAAACGATTTTATGGAGCAATCGCTACAACATTGGCGATGACCCCCACATGATCTTTCCGGGTCAGGAGCTGGTGATCATGCCTTTAGATGGCACAATGCATGTCTGGTCTGCTGGTGAGGGTCTCAATGGTGTCGCTGAGTTTTACCAGGTGAGCCCCGAAGCAATCATCAGCTTCCCTGGGAACCACCTGGATATGGCTACGCTTGGTGATCTCTCCAACCCGAATATCGAGCCAGGAACTCGCCTGGTTGTCCCTGGTGGAAAAGGGCAATACTCTGATTGGCGTGTGCCGAAAATCACCCGTGAAGATCCGGCTATTGCACTTAATGTCGGCCCTGGTGCCTGTCCCAATAGCTACGATGGTGTTCTTGGAACCCTGACCTTCACCTGGCCTGTTAGTTCACACAGTCTCTCAGGATACGATTATGCACCTTCTGCCAACCACTTTGGCATTGATATCGCTGGACAGATTGGAGATCCGGTTTATACAGTTGATAACGGTGTGGTTGTATTTGCCGGCTGGAACGACTGGGGCTATGGAAACATGGTCGTTGTAGATCACGGTGGAGGCTGGCAGTCACTTTATGGGCATATGAGCACAGTTGAAGTCACTTGCGGACAGGAAGTCTATCGGGGCGATCTTATTGGAACTGTTGGCGATACCGGCATGGCTTCAGGTTCACACCTGCATTTCGAACTCCGAAATGACGAATATGGAAGGGTAAACCCATGGGACTTCTTGCAATAAAACGGTCTTTACGCGCCTTTTTGCTTTTGTTTCTTATCCTGGTGGTGCCAGCTTGTTCTGTAATTAACCCCACACCAACCCAAACTGCTACCCTGACGGCTACCCTGACATGCACTCCCAGTCCCACTGCGACCAATACAATTCAACCAACTGCCACCAACACTGCCACACCAGTGCCTCCGACACCCACCCCAACAATGACGGCGAAAGAAAAAGCAGAAAACGAACTATGGCAGGGAAGCCTTGATTTCCTGGCTTTTACACCTGAAGATGCTGATCAGGTCGCCCGCCGAATCAGCTATGCTTCTGGACCCCACGAATCAGCCGATAACATGTGTGGCCCATTAACCGTGGCGATTATGAAAACTGCCGGCTATTTACCAGAAGACGCTTCAGAACATGACATGTGGCTTCTTTGCCCCCGTGAAGATAACCCCGAGTGTCATGGTTTACAGACGTTAAACAGAGAATTTTTCCCGCAAGATGAATACGACTATTTAAGGGTTGAAGAAAGTATTGGCACTTATAACTGGAAGAAAAACCCTCTTCAACCTGGAGACTGGCTGTATTTATTTGCTCTTCCAGGTATCTCTAAATACAATGGTTTTGATCATATGATTGTTGTGACCCGTGTAGATGAGAGAGGCGCGGCTTATTCGGTAACAAACATCAATTATGGTGATGGGTTTGTGATCACAGAAGCTTTGTTATATGACCCCAGGAAACCGGGATATGGCTTATTCTACGATTTAACCAACGACAAGTTTCGTAAAGAGTTGGGGATGACGGGAACAGCTGGTTTTTTGCTTATCAGGGAAAAGACTCCTTAAGAGTAAATCTTTTTACAAATTCAACATCCTTGTTACTTTTTATGTTATAGTAAAACTAATATATTAACCACGTTTATTTCACACTGGTTACACAAAAAAATAAATTTACTTGGAGTATAAAATGGAAAAAGAAGATTTTATTTGGGAAATGTGGCATCTGACCAGAGAGTTGGAGCGCAGCCGATTAGACTTGTGCATGGACTTTTGCAAAAAATACGGCCTGACACAACAACAACTCCGAATCTTGCTTCAAATTCGAACTTTAGGATCAACAACGCTTACAGAACTGTCACAAGATCTGAATATTAACCCCGGTAATCTCAGTAAAACTTGCAAATCACTTGAAGATGACACCTTCATCACCCGCAAACGCCATGATGAGGATAAACGAGTCTGGACCATTGAACTGGACGAAAAGGGGATGGAGGTTACTTCGATTATTATCCAACATATTGAAGACATCTTCGGGTCGTTTTCATCCAAGCATAGCCAGGAAGAAATGAATGATTTACTGACGCTATTACGCGAATATGTCCAATTTTATAAGGAACTTTCTCAATAAAGGAAGAAACGCTATAACGATTCAGCCAGCGTGCTAAAATAGAGTCATGGTTGATAAATTGACTCTTGATATCAGACCCTCACCGATAGC
>CAZMZQ010000014.1:4766-12992 GCA_964570745.1 uncultured Anaerolineaceae bacterium | reverse complement strand
TTGCAGAATTTTGACCCGGCAAAATTCTATCAACTCAAATCCAGCCACAGTGCAGAAGCTTGCGGACATGGCGCGATGGCAGCAGTTTTGCTCGCCACCAGGAAGCTGGGGGCAAACCAGGTCACCATTGCTGATTATCGCACCTCGGGAGATATCAGCGGAGACCTCAACTCAGTGGTTGGTTATGTTTCTGCTATCATATCAACGGATAATGGGGTTGGCTGAAATGAAGAACCGACGAGTTCTCCTGTTCATCACGCTTTTATTGCTTTTCCTCGTTAGTGCGGTCGGATGCAGTGCGGAACCTCAGGGACGACCGACTGCCTTTCCGACTGAAGCACCAACCTCCACCCTTGCTCCCACGCTTACAGATACGCCTACTCCCGCCCCGACCTCCACGATGACACCTACGTCGACGATGACTTCTACCCCGACGCTGGTGCCAACTGCAACCGCAACCTACACTGCCACGCCGATCCCAACCCGTCTCGCTCAATTGCCGGCACTTAACACCACGGGGAATGTTGTCGTGGATTGGTCTTATTTCTACCCGACCCGCAAAGAAAACCTCGAAGATGGCAGCCTGGTAAGCCTGGACTCAATGGTGGCTTTTCAACTGATGGACCGGGGAATCCACACAGAGACCATCCGTGTTTTAGATAAAGACATTACCATATTCTATCTACGCGTCCAACATGATTTTGACCAAACCATTGGTGAAGTCAAATTGATTCTGACCGGATTTTTTGGGGCTGGTCTTGAAATCCGCAATATACCCGCTGATGGAGCGACCTATGTCAGCATCCACGAACGCAAAACCAATGTTCTGTTTGAACCCTGGAAACTACACCAGGAATGGAATTTACCGGCAAATCAGAGAGAGCCTTTGTTTACCTCAATGCGCCTGGATGAACTGGAGACCTACCTGGTAAGATTACCTGATCAGGTTATTCTGCTGGCAGACCATCCCGTCATTATGAAACGGGACACCTGGAACCAGCTTTACCTTGATATGGACCGCGTCAGTGCCTCTGCCGCGCGACTTTCTCCCTTCTTCGCATTCAACGAATTTAATCAGATGGTGGGGCAAACAACAATGGCGCACGTATGGCAAAACTACCTGGTTTATTCCAGTGACATCCCCTCGGACCTGGTTAATAAGATGGTTTTCTCAGCAGAATACCTCGTTTTCGTCACCCCATAGGCGATGAAATGGGTGATTTTGCAAACGTCAGCGTAAATCTGAGTCAAATCGATCGTACTTATCATTATTCCATCCCGGAAAAACTGCGGGGGCAGGTTCATCCGGGGGGGCTGGTGATCGTCCCCTTTGGAAAACAAATTGTCCAGGGCGTTGTTCTTAGCTTGATCGATCAGCCAGAAGTTCAGGAAACGCTGCCTATCATTGAGATCCTGGCTCCTGACACCTTGTTAACCCAACAGCAGCTTGATCTGTCAAGCTGGATTAGTGAGCATTATTTCACCCCTCTGGCAGCCTGTGTTCAGTTGATGATCCCAACCGGGCTTTCCCGCCGGGCGGATATCCTGGTCAGCCTGGCTGGAGAACTGCCAAAAGATCTTGAAGGTTTCGGTTCCACCCAGAAACGTCTGCTCAAACTACTGGAGAACCGCGGTGACCTGAGGGGGGAGCAAATCGACCGCGCCTTGCCAAAAGCAGATTGGCGAAAGACGCTTGACTCACTGCGCAGACGTGAATTGATTCGGACAAACAATATCCTGCCGCCGCCGCGTGTTTCAGCCAAAACGCTGAGGACCGCTGCTCTGTCAATTGATCCGGAAGCAGTCGAAACCCTGACCCCCGATGATTTGGGGAAGACAGCTATAACCCAAAACAGACGTCTGAGAGTGATCCAATTGCTTGCCCGACAAGCATTTCCATTGGATTTTTCATGGATCTATGCCGAAACTGGCACGACTTATCCTGACCTCACCTACCTGTCAGATGCGGGTTTAATTCATTTCAACGAAACCGAAGTCTGGCGGGATCCATTAGCTGAGTTGGATGTACGACAGGACCAGGCTCCTGAGTTCACCAGCGACCAATCAAAAGCCTGGGCAGAAATCAAGGATGAATGGACAAAGGACAACCCTCGGGCAGTATTGCTTCATGGGGTGACTGGCTCTGGGAAGACCGAAATTTATATGCGGGCAGTCGCCGAGACCCTCGCCGAAGGAAAGCAGTGCCTGGTGTTGGTGCCCGAAATTTCAATGACCCCGCAAACTGTCCGGCGTTTTATGGCACGTTTTCCCAACCAGGTTGGGTTGTATCACTCCAAGCTGTCTGAGGGCGAGCGTTATGACACATGGCGGCGTGCCAGGATGGGCAACCTGAAGATAATAATTGGGTCACGCAGTGCTCTGTTCGTACCGCTGCCGCAGCTCGGGCTGATCGTTATCGATGAGTGTGATAACAGCTCTTACAATGAAACTGAGCGCACACCCTTTTACCAGGCTGCGCCAGCTGCAGAAGCGTTGGCAAAAATCAGCGATGCCAGGTTGCTTTTGGGCAGCGCAACACCCTCGATTGAACAATATTATCGCTCTAAACGAGGTCAATGGCATCTGGTCGAAATGCCACGACGCGTCCTGGCTCATCGCCAGGATCTGCAGCAACACGCGGCTTCATTAAAGTTTGAGCTTCCACCACTTCTGGAAACTGACGATTTACTTACATTCGATTTGCCAAAAGTCGAAATTGTCGACATGCGCAAGGAGCTGAAACAGGGAAACACGGGCGTTCTTTCACGCTTGTTGGAAAGCAAGCTCGAGCGGGTTCTTTCGAAACAGCAGCAAGCCATCCTCTTCCTGAATCGCCGTGGGAAGGCGACCTATGTCTTCTGTCGAAATTGCGGAGTTAGTTTACGCTGCCCCAATGATGGGCAACCGCTGGTCTGGCATGGACTACAAACCGGGCTTCTCTGTCATCTTTGTGGATACACACGTAAAATGCCAGCCAGCTGCCCAAATTGCGGCAGCAAACAGATCCGACAGCTTGGTTTGGGCACAGCCAGGCTTGAAGAAATGATAAAAAACAGTTTTCCAGGCGCGCGGATTTTACGCTGGGATGCCGATACAACCAAAAACAAGGGGGACCACGAACTGATCCTCTCGCATTTCGCAGCACACCGGGCAGATGTTCTCATCGGAACACAAATGCTGGCAAAAGGTCTCGACTTACCCCTCGTGACCCTAGTAGGAATTATCCTTGCAGAAGTCGGTTTAAATTTGCCAGATTATAGTGCTGCTGAAAGATCTTTCCAGGTTCTCACCCAGGTTGGTGGGCGTGCCGGACGCAGCCCGTTGGGAGGGGAAGTGGTCTTGCAAACTTACCAACCCGATAATTATGTCATCCAGGCAGCGGCAACACACGATTACGACGGTTTCTACAAACAAGAACTCCAGCTGCGCCGCGAGCTTGGCTACCCACCATTCACAAAGCTGATCAAACTGGAATACCGAGCTCTCCAGGCCGGCAAAGCCGAAGAAGAGGCCCATAAACTCGCTGAGATTATCCGCGAATTAATTAAAACCAAAAGGTTTACCCAAACAGATATGATTGGGCCAGCGCCTTCCTATTATCCAAAGAAACACGGTTATTGGTGCTGGCAAATCGTCTTGCGTGGACCCAACCCTCAAAATTTGCTAAAAGATTTGCCGATAAAATCGTGGCAGATCGAAATCGATCCGGTTAGCCTGCTATAATCTCACAGTTGCTGATTTTACTTAAGCAACCAGATCTGATATCCCGAGTTTAACCTCATGGAGGAACTTGCAAATGAACAATTCTGATGTTAAGAAGCCCTTGAAGTGGTATGACGCTATCACAATGAATATTGTTTACTTCGGAATCACACTCAGGTCGCAAACCCTCACACCGCTGATTGTCCCACTTCTGGTGCAGCAATTTGTTGGAGAAAGCACCAAGGGCAGCGCTTACGGCACCATTCGCCTTGCTACCCTGATGGTTGCTTTGTTGGTCCAGGCTGCGGCAGGGGCGTTATCCGACCGAAGCACCTCCCGTTTTGGTAAGCGCAGACCATTCATCGCCCTCAGCGGTATCCTTGAGATCATCGCCTTCATAGCTGTCGGGATAATTGCGGGCACGATGGAAGGCAT
This sequence comes from uncultured Anaerolineaceae bacterium, assembly GCA_964570745.1. Lineage (GTDB taxonomy): Bacteria > Chloroflexota > Anaerolineae > Anaerolineales > Anaerolineaceae > Mesolinea. Next base: position 8,855 of record CAZMZQ010000014.1, on the reverse strand, counting down.
GACTGGCTATTACACCTTGTTCGCTGTATTGATATTTTCGATGGTTTCTTCCAATATCGGTCACGGTGCCGCTCAAGGGATAATCCCTGACCTGGTTCCATCTGAAAAACGGGGACGTTATTCTGCCATCAAAGCTTTTTTTGAACTTCCGCTGCCACTGATCGTAGTTGCATTTACGGTAAGCCGTATGGTTTCAAACGGTAATATCTGGGGTGCTATTATTACCATTTCTGTCGTCATGCTTGTTACAACGGTTTTGACCATGTTTGTACGCGAAGAACCCCAACCTGGACCCGCAAAACCAATCGATTGGCAAGCCCTGGGGCGTCTGCTGATCATGACCCTCACTTTTACCGCGATCATTCTGCTGGCAGGGTGGGGAGTGCGCCAGCTTTTACCGTTGTTATTATCTCTACCCAACCTACAATCGTCAATCCTGATCGGTATTGTTGGCATTGCTTGCATGTTGCTTGCCGTGGCAGTGGGAGTGATAATGTCAGTTCGCATCAGCCTGGGTGAGCAAGCCAGTAAACGCCCCTCCTTCACCTGGTGGGTTATCAACCGCCTGGCTTTTTTGGTAGGCGCAAACAACCTGAGCAGTTTTGTTTTGTACCTTATCCAGGAACGGTTCCCTCAATTTGCCGGCGAAAAGGCTGCTGGTCCAACTTCACAACTGATGCTCATTGTCGGTATTGCGATCCTGCTTATCTCATTGCCTGGCGGCTGGTTGACCGATAAATTTGGCAAAAAGCCTCTCCTGTTGTTCAGCGGAATCATGGCTTCTCTGGGCACTTTGTTGGTTATCCTTGCCAACAGCATGCCTCTGATGTATGTCGGTGGTGTCTTGATCGGGTTGGCAACCGGTATCTTTTTCTCAGCCAACTGGGCATTGGGAACAGAATTGGTGCCCGAAGATCAGAGCGGAAAATGGCTGGGCATTTCAAACCTTGCTGGTGCAGGTGCGGGAGCTGTAGGTGCTTATATCGGAGGACCTATCGGAGATGGCGCTGGTTATGTGCTTTTGATGGGTTTGTATGGCTTTCTGTTCTTGTTTTCGACACTGGCATTAATCAAAATCCAGCCTTCACCGGTAGAGGCTTAATAGTCATTGCTTAAGAAACTAAACCCCCGGCACACTATATACCGGGGGTTTTTCCTGGTCGGGAACTTAACCAGGATGATAAAAAAGGTTACTTGTCACCAAACTCATACACCAGGTCAGCATTTGCGGTGACCACAATCTGACCTGCAGAGATGGGCACAGTGCTATCCTGGCTTGCCATTCCACCTCCGCCCATTCCATAGCCAGACAGCGGTTGAACATAACTGTTGTTTACCACGCTGATGGATTGGATTTTTCCCAGGCTAACACCTGCGGTTCCGGCCACGGAGAGCGCTCTTGCTTCAGCGTCCTTGATTGCCAGATCGCGTGCCTGCGCTATTGCGTCAGAACGATTGTTGATGTCAAAACTGATCCCATAAATCTGGTTAGCTCCGGCAGACAGAGCAGCATCCAGAACCTCACTGAGCTTGGATAAGTCGCGCACAATGATATAGAGCGTATTATCAACAGCGAAACTGACTCCAACCACGTTTGACATATTGTCATAGCGGTTCATTGAGTAGACGTTGAAGTTGGAGGTCTGGATATCCTTCTCTTCGACACCCATTGAAACAATGGCTGAGGTGATATCTTCTGCCTGGGCATTGTTGGAGTTGACCGCATTGGTCACATCGTCGGCTTCGGTATGGACTCCTACATTAATATAGGCGATATCAGGAACAAGAACAATTTCGCCAACACCAGTTACTGCGATTGTGCGAAGGGTACCTGAAGAAGAAACAATTGGTTGTGCGTTTGTTTGCGGAAGTGCTTGACAGGCTCCCAAGGCAAGAACTCCAACCAATAATAGCGGGATTATAAGGTTGATTTTTTTCGTTTTCATTTTTCTCCTTACGAAATTGATTCATATTCATGACGAAACTTCACCGGTTTTTGTTCCAATTTCTGTAAGCGCTATGGTTATAATTGTCATTAGCTTATATACTGGAGTTGTAATGCCCCTGAACTATGCTTCTGTAGAATCTTTTGCAAGTAAATTCGTTGAACAAAGCCTGCAAAGACAGGCAGAAACGAACAAAATTGCCGCTGAGTTAACCACAGCCTTCGAACAGGCTGCCTCGGTGCCCGACCTGCTGCGCCAGAGCATCGAACAGGCTGAAATCTCTGAAGCCAAACTTTATACTGCAAAACCTATGCACGAGAGCCTGCTTTCGAGCTATCCCCTGCCGCAACAGCCCGATCAATTCACACTTCTGGCAGCAGATGGCTCACAGATCGTCCCCAGCCGTCACCGCGCCCTTCAATTTGGTTTGATAAATGTAGGTTTGTTCAAAGTTAGCTTCGGGTCTGGTCTGCCACCGGTTATCGACCTGATTTCAGAGTTGCTGGATGTTGATCTACTTTTTACCAGTGATGGCACCCTGATTGGCGATGATGAGATTGCACTCCAGCGTGACCTGCGCGAACGAATTCTTATCCGGGACAATATAACCAGTAAAGACACCCGTCCAATTCTGACCGTCACCGATGGTCCGCTCGATCTTTTTTATCGCAGCAGTATCCAGGCTGCAACGAACCGGGATGCACAAAGTGATGTCTACCAACTGGATCAGCGTCTCGAACAAGAAGGTGTGATCAGTGCAGGCTACATCGACAAACCTGGCGCTGCCATGCTGGATAAAATGCTGGAGATCTATCAGAAAGCTCAATTCCCATCAGAGCAAACGTCCGAACGGGAGAAAAGACGCATAAGCGACCGGGCGCTGTTAGCGGGGCGTTTGCTGCCTGGTCATCGCTCTGCCTTGTTTGAAATCATTTCTAAACGCACCCCGGTTAACCCCCAACGGTTACATTGTGCGTTTTTTTACCTGAATGTTGCTGCCGACGCCGGCACCGAGTGGCTGGCGAGGGTTGAGATACCCTATTGGGTGGCACAACAGCCTCAGCTGGTCAATTTTGTCCACGCTGCACTCTACCGCGATGCCCAGGTGCTCGATTCACACCCCTACCCCTATTCACTCCACCGCGCTCACGAGCTTGCACTGGTCAGACAGGCTGAATATGAAGAAATTGAGCACATGCTTTTGAGCAAACTGCCCCAAAATGCAGCTGGTATATCGCCCCGCTCCAACAAAGATCACTGGAAAGGTCAAAAATGAGCAATATCCTAAAAAGTATCCCCATTGGCAAGCTGCTCCGGGCAGAAAACAGCCAGTTTGTGGCTGGTTGTCGCGTCAAAGAGCTTGAAACACCGGCTTTAGGCTCACTGGTTAAAGTTCGCCTGGAAGATAACAGTGAGATCTATGGGTTGATCACGCATATCCTGATAAACGATGACAGCCTTGTGCGTCAGTTGGTTTCAGGGGTCAGTATTCCCAGTGAGTATACAGCGGATAACCGTTATAACCGAAACCTGCCGGTTGAGATTCATGTTCTGACCGTTGGGTTTAGCCAAAACGGTGTTATCTCACACCGCCTGCCACCGCGCCCTCCATTAAGCCTCGATCATCTCTTTCTCTGTGAGGCTGATGAAATCCGTGCTTTTACAGCTGCAGGCGACCAGGGATATCTGCGTCATATCCTGCGCATGCAGGATCAGCCGGTTGAAGAGCTGCTGGCAGCCCACCTGGCTCAAGCTAAAACCCTCCATGAGAGGGTCGGCAATTTTGCCTGGTATGGATCAGCGTGCCAAAAGCTGATTACACTACTGCGTGATGACTACCCTCGTCTGACGATGGTGTTGGATGTATTGACTGAATTGGAGAATGTTTGATGGAAAACAACCTGGATAACCCCCTCATCTCCCAGATTGGCTATGTTACAGGCGGCGGGCTGGAAGCAAACCTGCAGGTCAGGTTGAACGTTCAGCCTCAATCAGTTTTGGAAGGAGCTTTTGTTGTTATTGACAGCAACAACTGGCGTTTCTATGGGCTTGTAACTGACCTTCGCCTGACCGCCATTGATGAACAATATGCCACCCAAATCAATGCCCAGCGCTTTTCAGTTCACCTGGCAGAAATGCTCAA
>CAZMZQ010000014.1:3412-4666 GCA_964570745.1 uncultured Anaerolineaceae bacterium | reverse complement strand
CACCCGGTCTGTCTCGACCTGGATAAGTTTGTTCAGCGCTCTTCTGGAATTTTTGGCACCACTGGTTCAGGAAAGTCTTTCCTGGCACGAATGATTCTGGCGGGCTTGATCAATAACGATAAAGCCTCAACGCTCATCTTCGACATGCACAATGAATATGGCATTGACACAACCTCTTCGGATACCGGGGTTGGAGTGGCAGGCTTGAAAAACAAGTTTTCGAGCAAAGTTCAATTGGTCGGATTGGGTGCCGAAACAAATATTGGCGGACAGCGCCCCGATTTCACCCTGGAGATCAGCCATAACGATATCTCTTCTGAAGACGTTCTGCAATTATCCCAGGCTCTCAATCTTAAAGAGACTACCGCCGCCACCCTGGACGCCCTTGAAAGTGAGTTCAGGGAAAACTGGTTCACCGAATTTATGAACATGAAAGTCGGTGCAATGGTTGAGAATGAGGACGGAAAGACAGAACCTGCCCCCGACAGCGTTGCTGCCTGGGCACGGCGGGTGGGTGTTCACACTGGAGCTGCAGAAGGTTTGCGCAGTAAGTTAACCCGTCTTTTCAACCGCCCTTACCTAAAAAATTCACCGGCGTCCAACGGGTTGAAGGATATCATCAATGCCTTGCAAGCCGGCAGGCACGTGGTACTCTCTTTTGGCAAATATCAAAGCGACCTGGATTACCTGTTGGTGACAAACCTGATCACACGAAAGATCCGCGACGCATGGGAAAAAGCGACCAACAACTTTAACAGCTCAAAAACCAAAGAACCGCGCCCCTTGGTTGTGGTAGTGGAAGAAGCCCATAAGCTGCTCAACCGCGAGATGGCATCTCAAACCATCTTCAGCACGATCGCCCGTGAGATGCGTAAATATTACGTTACCCTGTTGATCATCGACCAACGCCCCTCTCAAATCTATGATGAGGTCATGTCCCAGCTGGGCACGCGCATATCAGGCTCACTGGGCGATGAAGATGACATCAACGCTGTCCTTTCCGGCTTGCCGGGACGGGGCGGACTGCGGGGCATGCTGGCAAAACTGCAGCCCAGCGAAGAAGTGCTCATGTTGGGCTGGGGGGTGCCCATGCCGATTCCAATCCGTTCCCGCCGCTATGACAAGCAATTTTGGATCGATTTATTTGGGGAGGATCGTCAACCTCTGAACATGAGCCAGGCCAGCCGTCTGATGGGATTTGATAATGATTCCGATTAAGCTGCGCCTGTCTGGCTTCACTTCTTACCGCGAGCC
>CAZMZQ010000014.1:1156-3312 GCA_964570745.1 uncultured Anaerolineaceae bacterium | reverse complement strand
AGCTTTGTAAACGCATCGTTCTTCCTCCAGGGAAAAGCGGATTCCTTTGCCACTAAAAAACCAGCCGAACGCAAAGATATCCTTTCCAGCATCCTCGGGCTGGATCAATGGGAACTTTTTCGAAAGGCTGCCAACGATAAATCCCGCCAGGCGCGTAATGACGTCAAAATTTACGAGCGGGATGTTGCCATGATGCAGATAGAAATCGAAACAGAGGATAAATTACGCTCAGACCGGCTCCTTGTTGAGAGCGACCTTGCCCTGGTGCGGGAAAAGGTGACCTCACGCCAAACACAGCTCGACCTGATAAAAGCGGAAGCCAGGCTCCTGGCTAACCGGGTGCAGCAGCTGGAAGCTCTCAAAGAACAATTGGTGCGTGCCAACGATGTTGTCGACAAGAAACAACGTCAAATCGATCAAAAACGTGCCACGCTCGGTCAATACCAGCTCAAAATTGACCAGGCAGAACAAATCGAAGAGGCTTATCAACAATTGGTGCGGCTCAAAAGCCACCTGAGCCAAATGGATAAGCTGTCTGAACGCTACTGGCCTCTCGAACGCCAGCGCTCTCAGCTCCAGGCTCAGCTCGAAGCACAGAAACAAACCCTGGAGAATGATGTGCGGGGGTTGACCGTTGAAAAAGACGAACTGGAACGCAGCCTGGCGAGTTTTGATGACCAACAGACAAAACTCACTGACCTTACTGAAAAAATAACCCAAATCGATGAGGCTTTAAGTGCTGGTCAGGATTACGAAGCCCAGCTGCAGGCGCTGCGTGAGCAGGCTCAAACGCTTGAAGGCAATAACGGGGCACTTAGAATCCAGATGGAGGAGATCAAACAGCGTACACAAAAACTGGAAGATGCCCAGGGGGCGAGCTGCCCAATGTGTGGACAGGATCTCTCTCCCAGCCACCGGGAACAACTGATGGGCGATTTCAACAGCAATGGGAAAGTTCTCGGAGATCAATATCGCCTTAATAAAGCAGAAATGAACCAGTTGAAGGAACAGATCCAGGATCTCGAAGCCAGGCTTCGTCAGGTGCAGCAGCTGGAAAAGCAGCGCTTGTCGCTGCAAAGCAACCTGGCTTTAATAAAACAGACACTGGACCAGCTTTCACAACGTAAAGAAAGCTGGCAGTCAAATAAGGCTGCCCGTTTTGAACAACTACAAAAAGAACTGGCAGAGGACAGCTTTTTCCCAGAAAAACGCCTGCATTTGCAGCAGCTCGACCAGGATGTTTTGAGCCTGAGTTTTGACCCGGAAGCGCACAACCAGGCTCGCCAACAAGTCCAGGTCGCAGAATCCAGCGAAACCGCCTGGCAGGATCTTCAAATCGCCCGTTCTAATTTTGATCTGCTGAAACAGGAAGTTACAACCACGGAGCAGGAGCTCTCTCACGATATCGAATTCAGCCGGGAACTAAATCAGAAATACGATGCAGAAGCAAGCGAGCTTGCTGAATCCCAGGCAAAAACACAGGACAGCCACCAGGCAGAAACTGAACTGAGCAACTTGCGGGAGGAGCAGGATGTGTTGAACCGACAGCTTGGCGAAATCGACCAGGCATTGGCAGCCATCCAAAATCAGCGTGAGAGACAAAAGCGCCTGTATGAGCAGATTGATGAACTGAATGAAAAAGTTCGTCAATACAGCAAACTCGAAACAGCTTTCGGTAAAGATGGCGTTCCGGCTATGCTGATTGAACAAGCCTTGCCGGAACTTGAAGACCAGGCAAACCAACTTTTGCTGCGCCTTTCAGATTATACGATGAGCGTCCGCTTCAACACCCAGCGAGCCTACAAAGACACCAAACGCAAAGACCTGATGGAAACACTCGACATCATTATCAGCGACGGGCACGGTTCACGGGACTACGAAACATATTCAGGCGGCGAAGCTTTTCGGATCAATTTTGCCATCCGGCTGGCACTGAGCCGCATCCTCGCCCACCGTGCCGGGGCACGTTTGCAGACATTGGTGATTGATGAAGGCTTTGGCAACCAGGATGCCCAGGGAAGACAGCGTTTGATTGAGGCAATCAACATCGTCAGACCCGATTTTGAGAAAATTCTCATCATTACCCATATCGATGAGTTGAAAGACTACTTTTCGAACCGCATTGAGGTCTCCAAAACCCCCTCTGGCTCCCAGGC
>CAZMZQ010000014.1:0-1056 GCA_964570745.1 uncultured Anaerolineaceae bacterium | reverse complement strand
GGCATGATAAAATAGACACACCCGAAATTAAATCATACTGGAGTGATTATGAGCCTTCATCCTCTCGCTGGTAAACCCGCCCCCATCGAATATCTCGCAAATATTCCACGCCTCATCTCCGCATATTACACAATTCACCCTGAACCAGGCAATCCAAGCCAAAAGGTCGCCTTTGGCACCTCAGGTCACCGCGGAACCTCACTTGATGGCAGCTTTAATGACGATCATGTTGCTGCTATCAGCCAGGCAATTATTGAATATCGCCGGGGTGAGGGCATTACCGGACCGCTTTTCATGGGTATGGATACTCATGCGCTCTCTGAGCCAGCTCTTTATACCGCTATCGAAGTTTTTGCCGGGAATGGTGTCGATATTCGCATCCACCAGGACCATCGCTATACCCCGACACCGGTCATTTCGCACGCGATATTGACTTTTAACCAGGAGTTTCCTAAAACACCAGCGGACGGTGTCGTGATTTCGCCATCACACAACCCCCCTGAAGACGGGGGTTTCAAATACAACCCTCCGGATGGGGGTCCTGCTGATACCAAAACAACGAAGTGGATTCAAAACCGAGCCAACGAAATCATAGCTAACAATATGAAAGACGTTCGGCGCATTCCCCTCAATAAAGCAATGGCTGCGACCACCACCAGCCAGATCGACCTGATGACTCCATATCTCAAAGACCTCGAAAATGTTATCGATATGAGAGCAATTGGGGAATCCGGGATTTACATTGGCGTTGACCCATTGGGCGGCTCCGGGGCAGCTTATTGGGAACCGATGGCGGATATGTACAGACTGAACCTTGAGGTGGTAAACAAGCGCATTGACCCGACTTTCTCCTTTATGACGCTGGATAAAGATGGCAAGATACGAATGGACTGCTCTTCACCGTATGCCATGGCGAGTCTGGTTGCATTGAAAAACGATTTTGACATTGCCTTTGGTAATGATGTTGACTTTGACCGTCATGGTATTGTCACCCCAAGTGTCGGTCTGATGAACCCCAACCACTATCTCAGCGTTGCCATTTGGTACCTGTTCCAA
>CAZMZQ010000013.1:18276-20826 GCA_964570745.1 uncultured Anaerolineaceae bacterium | reverse complement strand
TTTCGACCTCAGAGGCAAGGATTGTTAAAGGATCGAAGTGTCAACGATGTCTCCGAACACGTGTCAACGATGTCTCCGGTCTATACACGAGGAGGGGGTGAGGTTTAGATTTCGCTACAACTCTGACCCAGCGAGTGATTTGACCTTAGGTCTCCCCTTTGGCTGGGGTCTCGCCGGTTTGGAGCATCTGGTGTTTCTGAATAAACCTGGCTAAGCCGTGCCTGTTTATATTCCCACTTTCAATAATAGAACATACGTGCTATAATAATTCAGTATCAACCGTACTTTAACAACAAGTGAGGTTTTTGCAGTCAAACCGGGTTTTTGCACTATCAAAAAAGGCTGCAAAAACTACAAAAACTGCAAAAAGTCCCCGGCGTGCTATAATCCTTTTCGCAAAGGATATATTTATGAACCAAAAAGTGATTTTTCCCTTCACAGCCATCGTTGGGCAAGAGCGCATGATGCGCGGGCTGATCCTCAACGCGGTGGACCCCCGTATCGGCGGTGTGCTCATTCGCGGCGAACGCGGCACAGCCAAATCGACCGCGGCGCGCGCGCTGGCGGCGCTTTTACCGCCTATGGCGGTTGTCAAAGACTGCCGTTTTGGCTGCGATCCGCTCAAGCCAACCACCTGGTGTACCGAATGCCAGGAGCGGTTTGTGCATGGTGAAGACCCTTTGCCAGTTGAAACCAAAGCCACCCCCTTCGTCAACCTGCCTGTCTCGGCAACTGAAGACCGTGTGGTGGGCACGCTCGATATTGAGCGCGCAATCCAAAAAGGTGAGCGTCATTTTGAACCAGGTGTGCTCGCATCAGCGAATCGCGGGCTGCTATATATCGACGAAGTCAACCTGCTGGACGACCACGTGGTGGACATTTTGCTCGACTCGGCGGCGATGGGCGTAAACGTAGTCGAACGTGAAGGTATTTCATTCAGCCACCCGGCACGATTCATCCTGGTGGGGACGATGAACCCGGAAGAAGGCGATTTGCGTCCGCAGCTGTTGGACCGCTTTGCATTTTCGGTTGAAATCCGTGGGATTCTGGATAAAGCCCAGCGGGTGGAGATCATGCGCCGTAATATCGCCTTTGAAACTGACCCTGAAAGGTTCAGGGAACAATTCATGCCCCAGGAGCTGGAGCTCTCGGGGAGAATCGAACACGCAAGGCACCTGGTGGAAAACGTCAGCTATACCCAGCGGGATTTGCTGGTTATTGCCGATCTGACTTCCACAATGGAAGTGGACGGGCACCGTTCCGACCTGGTGATCCTCAAAGGGGCGCGGGCACAGGCGGCATTTGACGGGCGGGACCACATCACGTCTACTGATATCGCATTGGCAGCAGAACTGGCGCTGCCTCACCGTGTCAAAGCCGGACCGTTCCGAAAAAGTGAATCCGGAATGGAGAGCTTGAATTCGAAAATAGCCGACCTGAAGATGCAGACCACCCTGGTTGAGACCCAGGATGACAGCACGCAGGAAGCAGAGCAGGATTCGAACGAGAGTAAAAAAAAAGTGACACCCCGGGGGATGTAGAAAAAGAAGAAAACAGCTGGGATCCCGACATCCCAATCGTCGGGGAGTCACAGCAGGATGTGTTTGTCCAGTTGAACCCCCAGTGGTGGGATGGGGGCAAGGTAATAAAACCGGGTGAGACCTTTGAACCCCGGCAGCTCGACACCCCGCTTGACGAAATGGTGCGCAAACAGGGTGGAAGGCGCTCACAAACAATGTCCAAAACCAAACGAGGTCGCTACATTCAGTCACGACCGGCCCCCAGAGACCGCAGCGATGTTGCTTTTGACGCCACACTGCGGGCAGCGGCGCCCTATCAACTCCACCGTGAAGCTCTGAAGGACGAACGCCAGGTTGCTTTTGCCGTTCGATCAGATGATTTTCAGAAAAAAATCAGAGTTAAAAAAACCGCCAACCTGATTTTGTTTCTTGTCGATGGGTCGTGGTCGATGGCTGTTGCCGAGCGGATGAAGGCGACCAAAGGGGCGATCTTGAGCCTGCTGACAGATGCCTATCAACGACGTGACAGGGTGGGGCTGGTTGTCTTTCAGAAAGACCGTGCCACGCTGGTTCTGGCACCGACCAATTCGGTCTTGCTGGCTCAGCGCGCGCTGTCGAATATCCCTGTAGGAGGGAAAACCCCCCTCTCGGCAGGGCTGGAGATGGCTTGGGAAGTGATTCAGCGCGAGAAAATTTTACATCCGGATGTTCAACCGCTGCTGATTGTTTTGACAGACGGGGCGGGGAATGTGCCCCTGACGCCCGGAAGACCGGTTGCTGAAGAGATGGCTGAACTTGCTGGTTTGTTCTCCAACGAAAAAATCCACAGCGTTGTAATCAATATGGAGCAAAAGGTTTTTGACAGCGGGCTGGCACAGCGGTTGGCTGAAAACATGAATGCGGTTTGTTACACGATCGAAGACCTGCGCGGTGAGACGCTTTATGAGGCAGTCCAGAAAGAAATTTCAGCGCCGAGCGCGCCAACTTACCGCGAGCTGGGTTGACGATTGAGCGGTTGGAGATTTACCAT
>CAZMZQ010000013.1:16803-18176 GCA_964570745.1 uncultured Anaerolineaceae bacterium | reverse complement strand
GCTCCGAACCCCATACTGATTCCTGTCACGACGATCGGGTCGAGGTTTTTCCCCCGGTTGATCCAGCGCCCCATCACTGAAGCAACCGAGTTCGAGAGAACTGTAAAACTCCCAAGTGCAAGACCAAGAATGCTTTTTGGAAGGCTGGTTTGTGGAAAAAAATAAACCACCACGCCCAGCAGAAAAATAACCAAGCCACTCCATTGCAATTTACTGACCGGTTCATGTAAAACGAACAAACCGATAATTGCCACCAAAGGAGCCGAAAAGTTGAGCATCAAACTGAGTGTGATCGCGTCAAGATACTTCAGCGATAAAAACTGCCCGCCCTGGGTAAACGCATAATAAACCAACCCGAGCAGCAGCAGCTTTCCCCAATCCTGCTTGCTTAGTTTTTTAACCGATTCCCTTTTCATAAACAATCCAGGCAAAAGGACAATGAAGGCAATGGAATAACGCAATCCCGCAAAAGTGAGCGGCGGTATCTCGTCGATTGTTAGTTTGATCAGGACCCATGAACTTGACCATAATAAGGTCACAAACAATGCCTGGATGATTGCTTTATTTCTTTGGGATATGGTCACAACCAAACTCCTTTATTCGTCAATTACTATCGATCAGATCAGGCGCCTTTACCCAACAGCTTGCCAACCCGTTCAAACGCATCCAGGGCTTGTTCGAGCTGATCCTGGCTGTGAGCTGCAGAAATCATCACGCGAATGCGTGCTTTTCCTATCGGAACGGTTGGGAATCCGAGCGCACCGGCAAAGATACCCTCTTCGAACAGCTTGCGGCTAAATTCACGTGCCAACTGGACATCACCAAGCATCACAGGCGTGATTGGAGTCTGGGTGAGCCCCGTGTCAAAGCCGAGCTTACGCATTTCTTCCTGGAAGAAACGTGCGTTTGCCCACAAACGGTCGACCAACTCGGTAGATTCTTCCAGCAGATCTACCGATGCCAGGCAGGCGGCAACATCAGGTACGGTTACTGCCGAGCTAAACAAGAATGGGCGTCCACGCTGGCGCAGCCATTCGATGATCTTTGCGTTACCAGCAACCACACCACCAACCACACCAAATGCCTTGCTGAAGGTGCCGACCTCAACATCAACCTGACCATGCAGCTTGAAGTGGTCAACAATACCACGCCCACCTTCACCAACAACCCCTTCACCATGGGCGTCATCCACCATGGTCATCAGGTCAAATTTTTTAGAGGCATCAACCAGCTTGTCCAATGGAGCGAGATCGCCATCCATCGAAAAAACGCCGTCAGTGATCATCAAACCACGCCGATAGGTTCCCTCGGCAGCTTTGACGACACGCTCAAAGTCATCCACATCAGCATGTTTGAAACGATGAATTTTCGCA
>CAZMZQ010000013.1:2188-16703 GCA_964570745.1 uncultured Anaerolineaceae bacterium | reverse complement strand
GACGACACGCTCAAAGTCATCCACATCAGCATGTTTGAAACGATGAATTTTCGCACCTGAAAGTCGCGAACCGTCAATAATTGACGCGTGGTTCAATTCGTCTGAAAAGATTGCGTCTTCTTTGCCAACCAGGGCAGGAATCGTTGCTCCATTCGCAGTAAAACCAGACTGAAACGTAACCGCATCTTCCACGCGTTTAAAAGCAGCCATACGCTTTTCAAGCTCGACATGCAGGTTCAGCGTCCCGGCAATAGAACGCACAGCACCAGGACCAACCCCATATTTTTTCATTGCATCAGTCGCTGCCTGAACCAGGCGGGGATGGTTTGCCAGCCCGAGATAATTATTGGCACAAAAATTGAGCACCTCTTTACCATTAATGATCACAGCAGGACCCTGAGGTGAGTCCATTGTGGGGATGTTGTTATAAAATCCGGTTTCCTTAAGGGTGTTGAGTTCATCATCAATCCAGGCTAATTTTTCAGTCATAATCTCCTCTTTATACACTCTGGTTAGTTAATATGATGATTATACTCTCCCCTATTTTAAAAAACAGAAGGCTGGCTGTATGTTGTTTTTTCGTCGTTGAAGTATAATGCCCTCGTTATTCGAATGAGGAGAGAACAATGATAATCATCAAAAGTCAGGATTATTCTGAAATGAGCTGGAAAGCAGCTCAGATAATCGCCGCGCAAGTTACAGCAAAACCCGACAGTGTCCTTGGATTGGCGACCGGTTCAACACCTGTTGGCACTTACCAGGAATTGATCAGATATCATGAAGAAGACGGACTTAGTTTTCACAAAGTAACTACCGTCAACCTGGATGAATATTATGGTCTAGCTCCCTCTCATGAACAAAGCTATCACCGCTTTATGAAAGAAACATTGTTCGATCATATCGATATCCTCCCCGATAACACCTACATCCCTGATGGGCTTGCAAGCGATCCCCACAAGTATGGCAAAGAATATGACGAACTGATTGTCTCGCTGGGGGGGATCGATTTGCAGCTGCTCGGAATTGGCAGCAATGGTCATATTGCTTTTAATGAACCAGGGCGTTTTTTTTCAGCACAGACACGGCTGGTTGACTTAAACCAACATACCATCGAAGATAATGCCCGTTTTTTTGGATCAAAAGATGAAGTTCCCCACCAGGCAATCACAATGGGAATGAAATCGATTCTTGGGGCTAAGCGCATCTTAATCCTTGCCAGCGGTGCAGGTAAAGCCAAAGCGGTTAAGGATATGGTGGAAGGTCAGATCGACCCGATGGTTCCGGCATCGATCCTCCAGCTGCATTCTGATGTGACTCTGATCGCAGATCAACCCGCCTTATCTTTGCTCTCATAATAAATCCACTGACCACGGAAGTGGGCAGGGATTAGTGATTTCTATATGGGTGAAAAGACAAGCTCACAAGCTCCGAGTCTACTGCTCAACTTTTTTTAATTCATCAGGCGGGTGACCGGCACTCAATGCGAGTATCAACGAGATCACACAAAGACTTGCCCCAATCAGGTAAATCTCACGGTTGCCGAAATTGTCATAGACAAAACCACTTATGGCATTGCTGAGCATGTTGCCTGCTCCAAACATAGTAACACCAATCAATGCATTTGCCGTACTGGTGACATCCTTGGGCAAAATGTGATTAACCAACATAATTGAGCTAATCAGGCGAAAGGTAAAACTTGCTGAGGTCAATATGCTGGTGACAAAAACGACTTCCGCAAAGGGAAAAAACCAGACCATCAGGCGTCTTATGAGATCAAACAGAAAGACAATAACAATTACTTGCTGGATGCCGGCCTTGCGGATCACTCTGTCCGCAAAGAACATAAAAGGGACTTCTCCCAGAGCGCTCAGGCTATTTGCCAGCCCGATCATGCCAGCCTCCAGCCCCAGGTTTTGCATGTAAATCGGTTCGAAGGAACGCAACCCATCCTGCACTGGGTCTGAGATGGACAGGGCTAAAGCCATAAACCATAGGAAACGGTTTGAAACGACCATTTTCAAAACGGAAGACAGTTTATGATCATTGCCTTTTTTCTCACCGGTCATGTCAAAAACAGATCCCGGCAAAAGCAGCAAAACAACAATGCTCAGGGCAACAAAGACCATAAACCCTGCGCTATTGTAGGCAAAACCGTACTTCTGGTAAATCCATCCTGCCATTAAAGTTGAGAGACCATAACCTATAGAGCCCCACATGCGGAAAGCTCCGAAGGTTACTCCCTTCTTGTCGGTCGATCTCGAAGCAACCGAAAAAGACAGGTTTTCCGAAGTGGCATAAAAAGGGCCCTGAACAAATCGATAGATTGTCCATAAAAGCAACACGGGTAGAAAAGGTTTAAGCCAGTTAATTGACCCCAGGGAAATTGCCATAATCAACAGGGACACAATTAAAACCGAGCGCTTATTGGCTGATCGATCAAAAATTAATCCATATCTCGGAGCGATCAGGATCGATGCTGCCGATCCGACGATCATGATTGTACTGATCTGAATTCCGTTGAAACCAATGTGATCATAATGAAGTGACATGAACGAAATCATCATGCCCAGGGCCGCAAAAATTAACAGTAAGTACAAGCGCAATAGGAATTTGACAGAACGAGGTGTTGTAAGTAATGGCATGGCACTCAGGTTTTCTGATTCCGTGAATTATATCATTGTAACCCGAACACTTCTGGAAAAAACAGGCGCTTAACGGTATACTTACCCAATACAAACGCCAATTTCCGGAGGATCCAATGCAAGCAACCGTTCAACAACAGCAACTCGCTCACGGAGTCAGTATCGTATCTCGCGCGGTGACATCCCGCAGCTCACTGGCTGTGCTTTCCAATATCTTGATCAAAACCGATAATGGTCGTTTGCGACTTTCGGCGACTAACCTGGAACTGGGAATCAGTGCCTGGATTGGTGCAAATGTTCAGGAGGAAGGTGGATTAACTGTACCCTCAAGAACTTTTGCGGATATGGTCAGCAATCTGCCCAGTGAGGACGTGATCCTGACGGTTGATAACAACACTCAGACCCTGAATGTCAAGTGTGGGACCTTGAACACGGACATCAAGGGGATAAGCGCAGAAGAGTTTCCTCCGATGCCATCACCAGATCTGGACGAAGCTATCGCTTTGAACGTCGAGAATTTCAAAGAACAAATACAGCAGGTTGTTTTTGCCGCATCAACCGATGACGCCCGACCAAACCTCACAGGGGTTCATATGGTGTTCGACGGTAACACCCTTGAAATGGCAGCTACTGATGGTTATCGTATCTCAATTGCCAAATCCGAAATGGCGCAGAAGGTGCCACAAAACTTCGAAGCACTGGTGCCGGCACGCGCACTTGCTGAACTGAGCCGGATCGCCGTGGATGGAGATGAATCGGTTTTAATGACTTTTCCTCAAGGGCGTGGTCAGGTTATTTTTCATCTGAATGATGCTGAACTTGTTTCCCAATTGATCGAAGGGAGCTTCCCAAATTACAGCGCTATCATTCCACCAACGTTTAAGACCCGCACCGTGCTCTCGACAGCCCAATTGCTGAAAGCATGTAAACAAACCGAAATTATTGCCCGCGAAGGCAGCTATATTGCCAAACTGGATATTCAACCGGAGTTGGAAGGTGAGAAGAGCTCCTTACTGGAGATTTCCGCCCGTTCAGAACAAACCGGCTCATCAGAAGTGATGGTGGATGCCTCTGTGGATGGCGTGCCACTGTTGATTTCTTTCAATATTCGTTATCTGCGCGAAGCGCTGGAGGTAATCAAAACCCCTACCGTCAGCCTGGAGACGAATGCTGTTCATACTCCTGGTTTGCTGCGACCGGTAGGGGATGATCATTTTTCACATATTATCATGCCGATTAATACGGCAAGATAATCGCCTTCTATCTTAGTTTACAAAAACACCTCTTTACCGAGGTGTTTTTGTTTCTTCAAAGCCATGTGGATATTAAGATGCTGATGAGTAGAGTTCAATCAACTTGACAAAGGCGTCGATCACACTCTGCAGAAACTTGACGGTATTTTCGTTGTTTACTTGTCCGTTTTCATCAAACATAGTGTGGGACTGTGCTATATAGGCTTCTGGTTGTTGCACTGTTGGCATATTGAGGAAGGTCAGTATCTGGCGAAGATGGTGGTTCGCCCCAAATCCCGAGATGTTGCCTGGTGATTGGCTTACGACCAGGGCAGGTACTCCTGACCAAACGTTATGTCCATAAGGACGGCTGCCAATATCCAGGGCGTTTTTTAACGCAGCTGGGATGCTGCGGTTGTGTTCTGGTGTAACAAACAGCACGCCATCAGCTTCCCTGATCTTGTCTCTGAACGTGACATAAGTTTCTGGAGTCTGGGTCTCTTCATTGTCATAATCCTGGCTGTACAGGGGCAGATCGTCTATTCGGACAAACTCCGCATCGTATCCTTCAGGAAAAAGACCGACGAGATTATTAGCTAGCATTTGGCTTAATGAGTTCTTTCGGATAGAACCAAGAACTACTGCAATCTTTTTATTCAAAATTCACCTCTGTAATTTTTATTTAATTTTCGTTAAATATCCCTTGTTGGTGATTTAAAAGCAAAACCTTGTCCAATCTATTGATGGATGCAAAGGTAAGAGGTTTATTAGATTTATTGTGGTAATGAGAGACTAAATTATTCGTGGCCCTGGAGGTTAATTTCCTGTCCGTTATTGCTGAGCTCCTCGAGCTGTTTTTTGCGGGCTTCTGCACGCAGACGGTGTTCGTAGAAAGGGCGGTGGGTGCCGTCGCAGAGCGGTTTGATGCGCGAATGACCACAAGTGCAGAGAGTCACCCGATTGCGCGGAGTGAACGGAGCTTTATCAGCGCGTTCGATTGGGATATAACCTGTCACCCAAAGGGGACCTTGTATTTCACCATAAGAGGTACACTCAAACGTGTCAGCAATTTGAACCGGCAGATCAGGTTCGACCTCATCGCCATCGCGTTCGGTTTTGTAAACAAGTGATCCTGAAGGACAATCTTCAACCATTTTGATGACACGAGCTTTTTTAACCGGGTCACCTGATTCTTCAGTGAGCTCGATGAAATCCGTATCCACGAGCACACAAAAACCTGAATTCATGCATAAACGGGTGATTTTTGAGACAGTCAGCCCGTCAGGTCCATAATAACTGAGCACACGACCAAACGGTCCGGCAGTTATAGCTGTCTCCTCACCAACAAATTCTGTTTTAACATGAGCACCATCACAGAAAGGCGAAATTTTGGTTTTACCGCAACGGCAGAGTATGTAAGGATCGCGTTTGATGTCGTATTCGCCAAAATCCAGCCAGTCAATGGGTTCACCTTTATCGGTGCAAACCTGTCTCATTTTCCGCAGTGGCACACCTCCATGAATCTTGTAAGGACCATCGGGGAGGATTTCAATTTTGAAGTTGGGGTTATTTTCAGTCATGAGAGCCCTTCCATACAGATTACTTCAATTGTAATTGAAATTGGAACAAGGTGCCTTTCACCTATAATTCACCCAGTCATCGCTAACCTGATTTTATAACGCTCTTTAATTGTTATTTGTTAATTGGGTTTATTTTTGCTCTGGGTTAATGGTACGGAACCCTCAATTGAACCTTTTTCAAAAAGACTCTTAATTTCCCGCTGGTCAACCTGTTCACGCAAGACAAGTTGTTTCACCATGAGCACCTGCGACCCAACTTTTTCATAGCCAACCGATTCAGCGAAGTTACCAAGCTGTGGCTGGTAGGAACGCGTGCAGAGATAGATCGGACGAGCTGCCGGGTTTGGAATCGCTGCAGAAAGCCCGGTCAAAAGATCGGCATTGTTAGCATGGCAGTCGAACAGCGGCTGCACCCAGACACCCTTCGGTCCAACGCTAATATCTGCATAGCCAACACATTCATTTTTCGGAGACATCGCAACAAGTCTCATTTCAGTTTTTCGGCTCAGAGGAACCATGGGTTGAGAAAAAGCAGGAATTTGCTTTTTGTTCAATCTTGAAAGAGAGTGTTTGTCTGTGGATTGGTATTCCCGCCAGGTTGAACTCGCCTGTTTATCTTCCACCGGTATCTTTGGGAAGATATAAATCGATTGTCTTGCCCAAATAGTAAAACCTGCCAGACGAAAGCCTTCGAACAAAGGAGAGTGTTCAGGCAAATCTGCCAGGACCCCGAGCGCTCCCCATTCCTGTGCGAATCCTGATAATTCCTCAAGAATCAAAGCGATTACGGAATTGTCGGGATAATCGAAACCGCCCATATAGCTCATTTGAGCAAAATTGAAGGATTCGCTTTTTTCGATCTGCCCAAAAGTGGTCCGACTTTCATCAACCTCCCAAATGAGAGCGTCCTGAAATACGGTTGGTGAAACCCGGCGCATAACATTGCGCAAATTAAACGGTTCGCCCCGGGTAAGCAGCCGTACAGAATCAAGGCTTTGCACATACAGGCTTTGTTGGCTAAGTTTATAGAGGTCGAAAGGGCTTAATTTTCGTAAGATGATTGTGCTAACTCCAGAAAATAACGGTGGAAACGCAGGTCTTCAGTGAGCTCAGGATGAAAAGAGGTGGCAAGTAATCTGCCCTGTTGTGCAGCAATGATGCGACCATCGGGCAGACTCAACAGTGCTTTGGCTGAACCGTAGACTTTAGTGATAATCGGTCCGCGAATGAATGTGAGGTGATAATCTGGCTGGTTTGGAACAAGGAACGGTACAGGCAGGTCGATTTCAAAAGAGTCAATTTGCCTGCCAAAGGCATTGCGTTGAATGGTAATATCCATCAGGGCGAGCAAGGGCTGATGCGCTCCGACATCTTTAGCCAGCAGAATTGCCCCCGCGCACGTGCCCCAGATGGCGTTATTTTTAGCAAACAGACGAATGGAATCCATCAGGTCGTAAGCGACCATGAGTTTACCGATAGCGGTCGATTCACCGCCAGGGATGATCAGTCCAGACAAATCTTCGAGTTGAGATGGCAGACGGACTTCAGTCACATCAGCCCCGAGTTTTTCGAGGCTGATGCGATGTTCACGAAAGTCGCCCTGAAGGGCTAAAACGCCTACCTTCACGAGGAGTTCGAGGTTCTACCAACCCCGGGAAGCCATTTTTTCGTCATCAGGCAGCTGGGTAGCTGACCTGCCAACCATGGCTTCGCCAAGGTTACGGCTGACTTCAGCAAGGATGCCGGGCTCGTTGTAGTGGGTGGTGGCTTTTACAATTGCTTCGGCACGTTTGACAGGATCGCCAGACTTGAAGATGCCTGAGCCGACAAAGATACCATCAACACCCAGCTGCATCATGAGAGCAGCATCAGCAGGTGTAGCAATGCCGCCAGCAGCAAAATTGACAACCGGCAACTTGCCTAATTCGCGTACCTGCAAACAAAGCTCGTAGGGAGCCTGGTTGTCTTTAGCAAAAGTCATCACTTCTGCTTCGGGCAGGGATAACAGGTGTCGAATCTGTCCATAAACCGTGCGGGCATGCCGAACAGCTTCAACCACGTCGCCAGTGCCGGGTTCGCCTTTGGTGCGCATCATGGCTGCGCCTTCGCCTACACGACGCAAGGCTTCACCAAGGTTTCTGCATCCACAGACAAAAGGCACTTTGAAAGGGTGTTTGTTGATGTGATAGGCTTCGTCAGCAGGGGTGAGAACTTCTGATTCATCAATGTAATCAACGCCAAGTGATTCAAGGATCTGAGCTTCAACAAAATGACCAATACGGCATTTTGCCATAACAGGAATGCTAACCGCTTCCATTATTTGCATGACGAGTTCTGGGTCGCTCATTCGGGCGATGCCGCCATCAGCGCGGATATCGGCTGGGACACGCTCCAACGCCATAACCGCAACAGCTCCTGCGTCTTCGGCAATTTTTGCCTGGTCGGCGTTGACCACGTCCATAATAACGCCGCCTTTCAGCATCTCAGCGAGACCTTTTTTAACCCCGAATCCGGGTACTACTTGTTCCATGCAACCTCCAGAAATAATCAGTGATGTAATGGGATTGTACCATTAACCAGGCTTACATTGCGTCTTTAAGTGCCTCAACCAATTCCCGGTTGAATTCAGGGATATCGGCAACAACCCGACCCCAAACCTGGTTGCCATCGCGAAAGGCAGCTTTGTCAACCCATTCCGCACCAGCGTTAAGCAAGTCATCTTTAATTCCAAGTGAACCAACGCTTTTCCTCCCAGCGACGATTTTCGCAGAGATAGCGATCAGTCCACCGTGGCAAATGATGCCGATAACCTTGCCCTGCTTGTCCATTTTTGCGACCAGGTCAGTAACTTCTTTGAAACGGCGAAGTTTGTCTGGGGCCCAACCGCCGGGCAAAACAATGGCAAAAAGTTCTTCCGCGTTCAGGTCTGCAATAATTGCATCCGGTTTGATTGCGAGACCGCCTTTTCCACTGATCGGTTTGAGGTCCATCGCTGCTGTCAAAACAGTCATACCTTCTTCTTGCAAGCGCATGGCAACCGCATAGAATTCTAAATCTTCAACGCCATCCGCGACGAGAAAAGCGACCTTTTTATCCTTGAGTGTCATTTTTCCTCCTGTTTTCTAACTATATTATGGATGGTTTCATCATAACATAATAGCCCTGGCTGAATCCATTTTTTGTAGGTGCAGGGCGTAGCCAAAAATGGGTTTAATAAGAAATTATTATGGCTTAGTTGCCGCCATTTCTTGTTGCAAAAAACTACATATCGATAAAGCGGCTTTCATCAAGAGAGTTTTTTTCTGGAGTCCTTTCAACCGCAGGGGGCTCTTCCGGGCGTAATTTACGCTCTGCCTGTTCGATTTCTGCTGCGCTTGCCTGCCTGGTTAGCTGCCATTTACCGCAATGAGGGCACCTCTCAAATTTACCAGCGACAAGATTAAACCCGAAGATCGAGCGTGGAAAAGCCTGCCCACAGCGCTTACAAACCGCTAACCCCAGCGGTCCAACCGCTCTTTCTCCACTGCTGCGGTTGCGAGACGAGACAAAGTAACTGATTGCCATGCCAAGCAGTGTTATCCCCAGGATTACACCAATCAGTTGAAATGTTGTATTCATCGCATCGGCAGAACTGAGAAAATTGTAAATGTTTGGGCCAACCGAAATCACTTCACCATTTTTAGTGTAGACCCTGGCATGGAGTTCGTGCACACCTTCTTCGTAATTATCAGTATTGAAAGAAAAGCTGAAAGGCGCTTCGTTTTGGTCGGATAATAATTGATCATCAATAAAAAACTCTACCCGTGTTATCGAAACAAGGTCCCCGGAAAGTGATAAGGTCATGCTTCCCTGAATATTGGACCCGGCTCCATACCCCCAGTTGCGACGAAGGTTTATTGTCCATGATGGTTCACCCTGTGCGTTCACCAGGGAGGTTGATAATCCAAGAAAAAAGACTAACAGTATAAAGGTTATCCGGGATTTCTTTATCATTTTCACTTCCATTTGGTGAGGATATTTTCACGATCGAAAACAACCGTGCCGAAGTAGAGCAATATTACCGCTGCAACCAGGCAGATAAGGATCGCGATGATCATAAACCAGAGGTTGATTACCAGTTTGCCAATGAGAACGCCCCCAAAGACCAGCATCAGAGGCAAAATCACCAGGCTGGATAGCTGCTCGGCAACACGAGGGTCGCTGACCCGGGAAGAAATGAAGATTGCGAAGATGGATGCGATCACTGCCAGGATTGGTCCTAAAAAGACTATCCCAACGATCCAGGTCGGTCCCAACAGGTAAGCTCTGACAACCGGGCTGATATCAATGAAAAATGTGCCGGTAATAAAGATTCCAAAGGCGATATAAGTGGTGAGCACTCCCGGGATAACAGCAGCAATACACTTACCGGCCAATAATTCCACAGTAGAAATCGGAGTGGCAAGCAAAGGCTCAAGGCTGCGGTTGGTTTTTTCACCAACAATGCTATAAGCAGCGATCGTGGTGGGGATAATCAGGGGCATCATCATAAACAAGAGCATGAACTGATTCATCAGGTAGACCTGCATGCAATCATCTGCGTTCATTCCTCCACATGCACCCAAAAAGCCCGGCGGTAATCCGCTGTTATCTGCTGGCGCCCCGGCTATTGCGGAGTTGCCCGAAGTCATCGAAAGCATGACCAGAGGCAATGCAGTGAACAATAGCGGCAAGAGTGACATGGTCATAATCACCATGCGATTTTTGAAAACTTCTGACCATTCTTTGTCAATAATCGTTCGAATGTGTTTCATGCCTCCCCCCCTTTCTCAGAGCCAACCATCTCAAGGTAAACCTGTTCAAGACTGTGACGAATTTCTCCGACAAACTGAATTTGGGCACCAACATCAACCAGGCGTTCGATGATGATTGGGTTTGTTTGTTCGGGGTCTTTGAGAGAGACCACTAACTTGTTATCAACAACTTCAACCTCGCTGACATCTCCAGCTTTTTTCACCTGGTTCACCCATTCTGGGTTCACTTCGCGAAGGTGGAAGACCACTTTGCGTCCGAACATTCGTTCGCGCAAGTTGGCAGGGGTGTCCTGGGTGAGAAGTTTCTGTTTAAAGATACCTACACGATCACAAATTTTTTCAGCTTCATCAAGGTTGTGGGTCGTCATGAAAATGGTGCGACCTTCGGCTTTTAACTCTTCAATGAAATCACGGACCATTTTCGCAGCTTCCGGGTCGAGACCAGTTGTGGGTTCGTCCAAAAAGAGAATCTGGGGTTCGTGAATCAAGGCCCGGGCTACGGCTAATTTCTGGCGCATCCCTTTTGAAAAGCTCCCCACAGCATCATACCGTCGTGACCACAAATCTAGCATGCTGAGATATTTGTTGACTGCTTTGGAAATATCCGGAACTTCGTAAAGGTTGGCAAATATGGTCAGGTTCTTTTCAGCGGATAGCCGTTCATACATGCCGGGTGATTCAGTCAGAATACCCACATTCCTACGGATTTGTGTGTCTTCTTTACCCAAGGTAAAGCCGGCAACCAGGGCGCTGCCCCCGGTTGGTTTAATCAGACCGGTTAAAATGCGCACAGTCGTTGTTTTCCCAGCCCCATTGGGACCAAGAAAACCAAACACCTCCCCTTTGCTTACTTCGAATGTCAGGTTATCAACAGCACACAACTCTGTTTCCTGCTTCTTTCCTATCATGAACACTTTGGAGATGTCTTGGGTCTTGATCATATAAGTCCTTTCATCGAGGGCAGATTATATCATTTGACCTGGGGCATCACCCCGGGGCACGGATTTTAATCATGAATATTTTCAGAACAAATGGTATCTTAAGTTGAACTAAACTTTTTCTATTACCCAAAAATGCGACAAGCCCAGCCGCTGAAATGGAGTTTTTTCTAGAAATTGGAGCACTGAACGAATCAGCTTGCCAACAGCTGGTCGTCTTTCGATTATATTGTCGTAAGCTCCAAAAATTGTACGTCGTTCCACAAATCGAACCGGAAGCCCTTCAAACAGGCTCTTAAGATCTTTGCGCGTGTAAACTTCCACATGCGGGGCTAACTTATTCCGCAGGGAGCGCGGAAACCAGTTAATCAGTGGGGTGTTGCCAAAATGATATTTACCTTTCCAGTAATGTCCGTGTGTCTCAAAAGGATATCCGCGGTTGGGGCAAAACAAGACAATACGCCCACCAGGTTTAAGTACACGCACCATTTCGCTTATTGCTTTTTGATCATCCTGGACGTGTTCGAGCACTTCATGGCTGAAAACAAGGTCAAAACTGGATTCAGGGAGGGGGACGTTTTCACCAGCAGCACAAAACACGTTGGATGTGTAGACCCGGCTTTCTATCACACGAGGCAGCTCGATATCCAAGCCAACTGAAAAGCCTGCGACAGGCACCAGGCGGGAAAGGTACATCCCGATACCACTGCCATCCACCAAAACAGCACCGTTAAGGCGGTCACCAGCAGCTTGTTTGAGCAAGTTGAAACGGCGTTCCTGACCAGCACGCCAGACATGAGAAGGCTCTCCACGTTGAGCAGCTTTATCCAGATTTTTGGGGATCACTTGTGGCATGGCAATATTGTACCTACTTTTTCGGTATCGCTGAATTTTGATTGATCAATGCAGGTTAAATATACACTGAGGTTGGCAGCAATTCGAGCAAATCAGGTGTCGACCCTACAGGGGTTAAGATGCCCAGTCAACACGGGGTTTGCTTTTTCCTCGCAGCCATTTTTCAGCGGCAATAGCAGCAATGGCACCATCGCCTGCTGCGATCACAGCTTGCTTTACGTGGGTGCAGATTACGTCGCCAATGGCATAAACCCCTGGAATGTTTGTTTGATTTTCACGGTCAACCTGGAGGCATCCTTCAGCAGAAACAACCAGCTGACCTTGCAAGAAATCGGTGATCGGTTTGCCACCTTGTAAATATACAAAAGCGCCGTCAATTGGCAGGCTGTGTTCAGCCTGAGAGCTGCCGCGATCCTGGTAACTGATGCCTTCCACCTTATTCTCCCCAAAGATTTCCTTAACCATGCTTCCCAGGTGCAAGACAACGTTAGGTAAGCTGCTCAATTTGTCCAATTCAGAATCACTAATGTTTATTTGAGTTGTCGGAGCGAAAAAGTGGACAGTTTGCGCAAAACGAGCGAGGTAGGTTGCTTCTTCCACCGCCTCGTCGCTCTTGCCAATGACAGCAACAGTTTTATCTTTGAAGAATGCTGCATCACAGACCGCACAATAAGAAACACCGCGACCCAGCAACTCAGATTCGCCTTTTATCAGGTTGCTGCGTCCCATAGAACCAGTAGCAATGATGATCGAACGGGCGTGGTAGACACCAAAATTTCCGAATACCATTTTGGTTTCATTTGTCAGGTCTGTGCCTAGGGCTCTATCGTTGATAAACTCTGCTCCAAATTCCAGTGCCTGCTTGCGCATGGTTTTTAACAATTCCATGCCGCTCACTTCTCCGTCCAGCCCTGGGAAATTGGCAATTTTGCTGGTTGTGCCAAGTGCACCGGTAGTCAGACCTTTGTCCAGTATGGCAACTTTCAAGCCGGAACGGGCGGCATAAATCGCAGCGGTCGCACCTGCAGGTCCTCCGCCAATAATCAGCACATCATAATTTTGTTGCAAAGCTTCTGTCATAACTACCTCTTTTTCTTCCGTGGTGGTAGTATAACCAAACAAGGTCTTCTGTCAACAGGAAACCTTGTAGATTATATTAAGTTCTTTTCAAATGCATAATCTGATAGTTTTTTAGAGAATTGAATTGATATAAATAGGTTAGTTTATCAAAACGGGACAACGAAATGAGCGAAAAGTTCTACCAAAAAAGCATTTCCGAACGTCATGATACGCTGGCACAACAAGCGAACCTCAGCTCACACGAGCTGGAGGCATATACGCCTGACGGTGGTTTGGGAGTTGATACTGCTAACGCTATGATTGAAAACGTGGTCGGTCTTTATAGCCTGCCGGTTGGCATCGGGCGTAATTTTTTGGTAAACGGGCGCGACGTATTGGTCCCAATGGTAATTGAAGAGCCGTCTGTAGTTGCCAGTGTCTCATTTATGGCGAAGCTTGCCCACCTGGGAGGCGGGTTTGAAGCTGGCATGAGCTCCCAGGAGATGATCGGGCAGCTGCAGGTTCTCGATCTGCCTGACCCGCTAACTGCTGGTGAGGTAATTTTGAGCCATAAAGCAGAGCTCCTCCAGTCTGCAGCTGATTTTCACCCCAACCTTGCAAAATATGGCGGCGGACCGCGGGATATCGAAGTGCGCGTGTTGGAGAGCGAACAAATCGGGACGTTTTTAGTGGTCCATCTGATCGTCGATGTTCAGGATGCCATGGGGGCCAACCTGATCAACTCCATGCTTGAATTTCTCGCCCCCCGAATCGAAGAAATCTCCGGGGGAAGGGTGCATTTGCGCATCCTTTCCAACCTTGCTGACCGGCGTCTGGCGTGGGCAAAGGTGCGCATCAATTCAGCAGACCTGGCTTTCAATGACTACAGCGGAGAGCAGGTGCGTGATGGCATTATTGAAGCCTGGGCGTTTGCTGAAGCTGACCCTTATCGGGCTGCCACTCATAACAAGGGCGTCATGAACGGTGTCGATGCTGTGGTGCTGGCATGTGGCAATGATTGGCGGGCAGTTGAAGCTGGCGCACATGCCTTTGCAGCTCGTTCCGGTCGATATCGCAGCCTTACGAAATGGCACAAAGAAGAGAATGGTGATCTGGCAGGGTTTATTGAGCTGCCAATGGCATTAGGGATCGTTGGAGGCGCAACCAGGGTCCACCCAACCGCACAAGCCAACCTGGCTTTGATGGGCGTAAATTCAGTTGAAGAGTTAGGCGGCATCATCGCAGCGGTGGGGCTGGCTCAAAACCTGGCTGCCCTGCGAGCGTTGGCAACCGAAGGTATCCAACGTGGGCATATGAGCCTGCATGCCCGGCAGATCGCGCTTGCAGCTGGAGCAGAGCCGGCCCAGGTTGACTGGGTCGCAGCCCGGTTGATTTCGGAACAAAACATAAAATTGA
>CAZMZQ010000013.1:0-2088 GCA_964570745.1 uncultured Anaerolineaceae bacterium | reverse complement strand
GCCCAGGTTGACTGGGTCGCAGCCCGGTTGATTTCGGAACAAAACATAAAATTGAGCCGTGCGCTTGAGATTTTGGCGCAGCAGGACGGAAAATAAGAATGAAACAAGAACAGATAGTTCCAAAACCTGAAAAAAGCAAATTATTGATACCAAAGATCAAAGTTGGAATCGTCGGGTATGGATCCTACGTCCCCCGCTATCGTTTGCCTGCCAAAGAGATTGGCAGAATATGGGGAAATGAAGGCGGATTTCCGGTGAGAGAAAAAGCAGTTGCGGGGCTGGACGAAGACGTAATAACCATGTCTATCGAGGCAGCCCGGAACGCTTTGAAACGATCAGATATATCTGCGGAAGAGTTGAGAGCTGTTTGGGTGGGGTCGGAATCACATCCATATGCGGTTAAACCCAGCGGCACAGTCGTGGCAGAAGCGATTGGCGCACCAAACGATATCCAGGCAGGTGATTGGGAATTTGCCTGCAAAGCCGGAACTGAAGCAATGGTTGCGGCGATGGGATTGGTTGGTTCAGGTATGGGAGATTATGCAATGGCGATCGGGATGGATACCGCCCAAGGCAAGCCTGGCGACGCGCTGGAATACACCGCAGCAAGCGGAGGCGCAGCCTTTATTATCGGTCCCCAGGAATCTTCGCTCGTAAGCATCGAAGCCAGCTACAGCTATGTCTCTGACACGCCCGATTTCTGGAGACGTGAATACCAGGTTTACCCCGAGCATGGTCAGCGTTTCACCGGCGAGCCAGCATACTTTGAACATGTCAGCAGCGCAACCCAAACAATTTTTGCTGAAACCGGATTGAAGGCAGCTGATTTTGTATATGCTGTCTTTCACCAACCCAACACAAAGTTTCCCCAACGAATCGGAAAAATGCTGGGGTTCACACCTGAACAAATCGCCCCTGGTCTATTGGCACCTGTGATCGGAAACACTTATTCCGGCGCAGCTATGATTGGGCTAACCGCCATCCTGGATATTGCCAGGGAAGATGACCTTATTTTGATGACCTCTTACGGATCAGGTGCGGGCTCAGATTCTTTCGTTCTTAAGGTTCGCAAACCCCTGGCACAGCGTCGGGAAAACGCGCTTTCGACCCAGGACTATATCAACCGGCGGACCGAAATTGACTATGCCACCTACTTGCGTTATCGTGGCGAGATCCGGATGCGCTAATGAGAAGAACAAACGATGTATATATCATCGGTTTGGGGCAGACCGAACTTGGCGAGTTGTGGGATGTCTCGCTGCGCCAGTTGGCAGCAAGAGCGCTGAAAGCTGCCTGCGAAGACGCTGATAATCTGGCTCCCCAAGCGATTTTTGTAGGTAATATGCTGGCAGCAAATGCTTCCCGGCAAGCAAACCTGGCAGCTTTGGTCGCTGAATATTCCGGCTTGACCGGACAAGTGGAAGGTTTCACCGTAGAAGCCGCAGAGGCATCCGGAGGGGCTGCCATCTATATGGCAAATAACGCTATTCGCTCAGGTATGATCGATGTTGCTGCAGTGGTTGGGGTGGAAAAAGTTACTGATGTCGTCGGTGCAGGAATCGAGAGCAGGTTGCTCTCAACAGGTATCGATTCCGACTACGAAGCCTCTGAAGGACTGACATTGACCGGGCAGACATCTCTGCTCTTACAGCGTTATCTATACGAAAACCATTTACCCAGAGAAGCCCTGGCAAATTTTCCGGTGATTGCCCATGCAAACGCAGTCAATAACCCCCGGGCAATGTTCAGACGGGCAATTGATTCAAATGCTTATCGCAACGCTCCATTAGATACAGGGGGGTTTAATATGTACGATGTTGCTCCAAACGCTGATGGGGCAGCTGCGCTGGTCCTGGTGAGGGGCGACAAAGTTCCAAAAAACCTCGCGCATAAAGCGGTTAGACTGGCAAGTTCATCATACATAACCGATCGGCTTGCACTTCACGACCGGCAGGACCTGCTCTTTTTTGAAGCAGCGGCGGTTTCGGTGCAGCAAGCGCTGCTTAAAGCGGGTATTAACCTGCCTGATATCGATTTTTTTGAATATTCAGACAACACTACCCTACACGCAGTCCTTTCGCTTGAAGC
>CAZMZQ010000012.1:19860-21413 GCA_964570745.1 uncultured Anaerolineaceae bacterium | reverse complement strand
CCAGTCAGAAAATGATTCAAGAAGTGATAGTATAAATTGGGGTATCAAGCAAAAAACAGCTCAAGGAACCTCAAAGCTAAACAACAAGAAATGCAATGGCTATAAAAAATGGGGTGGATAGCGAGCTCATTATTAATGAAGAAGAAGCCAAGAACTTCCAGTTAATATTTAACCCATATCTTGATGGAAAAAGCCTTCTGGTAATAATAAAAAAGCCAAAAATGCCAGGAATATAAACTTCAACAGGAGAAGATAGGTCGAGCAAAAGAACAATTAATGTCATGCTAAATAATGAGATTTAATTAGGATTAGTAAGGATTTTAGACAAGGGGGAGCAAAAGGTTCATTATGTATCTGAAAATAATTATCTACCTATAATTTCTAAAGAGAAGCTTGAAGCAGTACGGGTGGAAAAGAAGAAAAGAAGTAATGTTGTGAAAACTGAAGATGGTAATAAGAGTAAATGCAAGAACTATACTTCAAAGAAGAATTAAAGCATTAAAATTCAATCAAATTAGATAAATTGAGATGAGTTTATGAGAATTTTTGCCTTAGAATTGAATAATGATATAAAAGGTATCGGCAAAAGAAAAGAATATATTGAATCATTAATTTCCCAATTACCAATGCCTGACCTGGTTTTACTACCGGAATTAGCTCTACCCAGCTACATGCCGAATCATAAAATATGGGAATATGCTGATGATTCAAGTAAGAAGGCATCCAATTGGGCAATGGGATTGGCTAAAAAATATTGTTGTTACATAGGTGTTGGTTATGTAGATTATGATAGAGGGGATTACTATAATCGCTATCTGATAGCAGATGAGAATCAAGTATACGGTACAGTTACAAAAAGTGAAGGAGAAGCAGCTGTTTTTAAAAGAGGATGGTTTGATAATATCATTAAAACACCCTTTGGAAATGTGGCAGTTGCTATTTGTTACGATTCAAGACGTAAAAATCTTTATAAGAATATAAAAGATGAAAAAATATCGCTGATTATATTTCCTCATGGTAGTCCAGCAGATCCTAAGAAAGAATCTGAAGAAATTGCAGCTAATGATTATTTATGCAACTTATATTCAGAAACTTTTGGAGTTCCCGTAGTATATATCAATAGTTATGGAAAACTAGAATACATGCCTGGAATAATGGGCTTCCTTATGAAATTATCTGGTTTTTCCATGAATGGTAAAAGTAAGATTTATGCTTCTACTGGGACAAGTATTGAAACAAAGCATGAAGAGGCTCAAGGATATGATCTAATTCTTTTAGAAGAAGAAAGAAAAAGAGACATGGTTTTTTATGGAAATGATTTAATTAAAGGAAATTATTTCTTTAGACAGATGATACTTAAGCCTGATATTGGTATTGGAATTAGGAAATATAATAAACTACTGAAAAGAATTAAGTAAAGATAAACTAAATATCACTATTGTTAAACTGAATAAATTCTGTTCGAAAATTTGAAGGAATAAAACATAAAATAGCCTAATCAAAAAACATTATTTTGAATGGATAGTAATGATGTAAAGATGTTTAATTCTTAG
>CAZMZQ010000012.1:3514-19760 GCA_964570745.1 uncultured Anaerolineaceae bacterium | reverse complement strand
TTACAACTGTAATCGATTTGAGAGCTGAGGAAGAAAGAGAAAAAACGGGATATGTCTTAGCTGATAATAGAGAATTTGAAAAGCACCATATCTCATTGATGATTACTAAGAATAACATGAATGTTATGAATATTATGGAATCTGTAACTAACTTTAGCTTAAGTGATTTTTATTGTCTTCTTTTAGACAATTGCAAGTCGTCGTTTAAAGAGATTTTTACTGTGTTTGCTGACCAGCATGGAACAGGTGTTTTGTTTCACTGTACTGCTGGCAAAGACAGAACGGGAGTGGTTGCTGCGTTATTACTAAATTTATTGGGCGCTAAAGATGGGGATATTATTGCTAATTATGAGGTGACCTACTCCTATTTATTTAATGACTCTGCTTTTGATTCATCAGAAATTCCACAGCAATTTGCAAATTCTAATCGCGAAAGTATGGTTGTATTATTAAAGAAATTAAAAAAAGATTATGTCAATGCATATAACTATTTATTAGCATGTGGATTGACAGAAATACAACTTGATAAAATCAAAGAATTGTTTACAACATAGGCCTCTCTGACTCCACTTCCTGGCAATTCTGTTATTTTCCTCAAGCCTGTTAGTGCTCATAATTCTTTAGAAAAGTACGGGTTATTATGAGAGGAAAAGGTTTATATACTGTCGATAAAAGCCCGAAACGAGGAGGGAATCCCAACAGCGGGGTTAGGAATCTCGATTTGGAGGATCTGCTAAAGGCTTAGAAATTAGTGCCTGGGTAACAAATTCTTACATGAAGAAAGAACTGATCTAGTAGTAAGTGGTGTGTTATCTACTGTAATGCTGGACCTGAATAGAATTCATGCTGTTTATTGTTCTTAATAATTAGAATCGCTTCCTGATTCAAGCTGATTATCGACTCATCAGCAATGCTGTGTATCTGCTCGTCAGTAGCACCAAAGATGGTAAACACCAGAGTGTTCTCCTGAATCTTATTTTTTCCTTCATCAAGCCAGCCGCCGCTGGTTTCATCTGCCATGTAGCCTTGAACATAATCAAGGCATATATGCCCAAGAATAGCTCTGGCTTCTTCCACCGAAATGAGTTGTTCGCAGGCATCTTTATCGGTCAGACCAATATATAGCTTGTATTCATCAGTAGTGTTCTCTTCACCTTCCATGCTTACCGAATAGAAGTCAATTGCTGAAGAGAAGACATCCATCTCATTCGTAGACGCCTTCGTACTATTTTCAGTTTGAAAGGCTCGCGCCAGGTTATATAAAGGCACCGTAATCTTCTTTTCCATACTGTTGAGGATAATGGCAGAAATAAGCATGATGAGGTTCAAGCTGATGCCGGCAGCAATATAGGTCATATTCCATAGACGCATTTTGTCCGCTTCGAGCCTGCTGTAAAAACCGACAAAGATCAGCAGCAGGACGAATGCTATCAACATGACATCGATAATGAAATAGATAAAGATCCTCAAACGGATTGAGGTCTTAAGCATCTCGCTTTCCTTGTTTACTTCCGGTTGATATACCGACAGCAGCATAACGCCAAGAGCAAGACAAATTGATATGAGAGCCAGCTCAAGTCCTGCATCAGCAGCAGAGAAGTCCTGTCCGAAGAACAATCCAAGCATGAAGATAACCAGGGGCAGTAATAAAAAGAAATAGGCTGTTCGTGAAGTCGCTTTACTGCGGAATACTCTTTTAGGTTGCAGCGGCTTAAATTTGCTTTTTGGCAGGAGTGTCAGGGTGATGACTCCAAAAATCAGACCAAACTCGAAATTATTCAAGAACAACTGAACTAAACTGTCTCTGGGATTGACCTCAGCAAACATAAGCATGGAGAGGCTTATTCCCATTGCTGCAGTAAGAGAGCTAAACAGCAATATCACGATGTATTTCACGAGACTCTTGCTGTCGTAGATTAAGAGATCCTCCTTCAAATGTTTTCTATCCGTCGCATACCAGAGTCTGTGCGGAATGTAAGCCATAAAAAAATTAAAGAGACTGCCAAAAAGTGTAGGCAGATTTATGGTTTTGTAGGAAACCAAATCGGCAAAGAGATTACCAATAAAAACCCCAATTGCTGCGGGCATACCAAAATAGATACCAGCTGCTGGAGGAATAAAAGAGCCGGGTCGCACTTCAGTCCCGGGAAGCAGGGCAAACAAACGACTCATTGGCACAAGAAAGAGAAAATAGATCAACCCGACGACCAAAATGATAGAAAGATTTTTTATTATTGTCCTCTTCATCACAACTATTCTAATGCATTTTGTCTCGATACCTTCTCGAAATCCTTCTCAGGAGCAAAATATGTGCTAAATTGTTAATCTTCCAAAATTTGCAAACAATTTAGTTGAACTAATGTAAAAATATTGACAGTGCACGTATGTGATGATATACTCATATACGTGAATAATTGATAAATTCTTACTTATGGAAACAGTCCTATGGTAAATGAAAAGATCTCCCAACAACGATTGAACCTTCTCGCAGATGTTGCAGAAATGTATTATCTGGAGGACATGGACCAATCTGATATTGCAAAAAAAGTTGGTGTTTCGCGTTCAATGATATCAAGAATGCTCACCGAAGCAAGGCAGCAGGAAATTGTTGAATTTAAAATAGTCAGACAAATAAACTCTAATCCAGCACTTGAAAAAGCAATAAAAGATAAGTTTAATATTGGCTGTGTCAGGGTAGTTTCCCTTGAAGACTCGAGACCCGAACCATTGGTTAACCTCCTGGGCCGTGCGGCAGCAAATGTACTCAGAAAACAATTGAAAGAGAATATATCAGTCGGTATAGCCTGGGGAACTGCTGTTAGTGCCGCAGTAGAAGCTTTGCCTGTTATTAAAGATCCGTCAATTACTGTCGTTCAACTTGTTGGTGCTCAAGGCGCACGCAACGTCGATTATGATGGGCACATTATCGTAAAACGTCTTGCTGAGAAGCTCGGCGGTGAAGGATATTTTATTAATGCGCCTTATCTGTGCGAAACACCTGAAATTGCGCGATCTCTTCGCGAAACCAAAGGAATTAAAGAAACGATCGAATTGGGGAAAACGGTCGATATCGCTCTGCTGGGGATTGGCACCACCGAGACTCAATACTCCAGTCTCTATCTATCCGGTCTTCTCTCCGAGGAAGAAGTTAACATCATGCGTGAAAAAGGTGTTGTTGGTGATATCTCCAGCAACTATTTTAGAATTGATGGAACTCCTTATACCGATGAGATTTTGGATCGTATCATTTCAATCAAACTGGAAGATCTGCTTCGCATTCCAACCCGCATAGCCATCGCTGGTGGACCAGCAAAGGTAAATGCTATTATTGGTGCGTTAAATTCCAGGTTTATAAATTACTTAGTTACTGATAGTCTGACCGCCAGGTCGATATTAAATTCACCATTGTCATAAAGTCCAATATTTGAGGTTACATGGAAAAGAACAACAAAGAAGAACTGTTTATCGAAAAAGTTGAAAGATTAAACCTAGAAAAGGAAGAGCTTCTCGAAATGTTCAGAAAGCTTTGCACGATAAGGCAATTTGAACTTATGGCAGATAAGCTCTATGCCCTTGGCAAGGTTCATGGCACTATGCACTTGTCTGCCGGTCAGGAAGCTGTAGCTGTTGGCATTCGTCATGCTACTCATATTGATGACTATCTCATTAACCACCATCGTGGACATGGTCACTTCATTTCAAAAAATGCAGATGTCAATCTAATGATGGCTGAATTTTTAGGAAAAGAAGCTGGTTATTGTAAAGGTCGCGGTGGCTCGATGCACATTGCTGATTTTTCATCCAACAATTTAGGGGCAAACGGTATCGTTGGTGGAGGGATACCCCATTCACTTGGCGTCGGCTTGGCGCTTCAAATGCAAAAACGAGATCAGATATGCATCTCAGTTTTTGGAGATGGGGCTTCAAACGAGGGTGTCTTTCATGAAACTTTAAACATGGCTGGGCTATGGAAACTACCGATTCTGTTTATATGCGAAAACAATCAATATGGCATGTCAATGGATATCAAACGGGTCTCAGCCAAACTGCCGATTGCCCAACGTGCAGAAGCCTATGACATCCCCTGGCACTACATTGATGGCAATGATCTTCTCACTGTCTATGAGACTGTCAAAAACGCATCAGAGAACATCAGGGCAGGAAAGGGTCCAACATTCATTGAAACTCAAACTTACAGATATTTCGGTCATTCCAAGAGTGACAGAAATCTTTATCGGACCAAAGAGGAAATCAATGAATGGCGTTCTGTCAAAGACCCAATCATCCGTTTCAAGAATAACTTGCTTGATAATAATATTTTCACAGCTCAAGAGTTAGAAGTGATAGAGCAGGAAGCTTTGATCGTCATCGAATCCGCAGTAGATTTCGCAAATGCTTCACCCGACCCAGATGCATCAACAGTTAAGGAGTACGTCTATGCCTGAAATTACATACGCTGAAGCCATTCGATCTGCTTTATGGGAAGAAATGAAGCAAGATGAACGAGTGTTTATTATTGGTGAAGATATTGGTGTTTATGGCGGAGCATTTGGCGTAACCACAGGAATGCTCCAGGAATTCGGAGAAAAACGAATTATTGAAACCCCAATTTCGGAACCGTCGATCATCGGTGCCGCTATCGGCGCTGCCCTGTTGGGAATGCGTCCGGTTGCCGAGATCATGTTCATGGATTTTATTCTTTTGACTCTTGACCAAATTGGCAACCAGGCAGCAAAAATGCATTATATGTTTGGTGGTAAAGCAACAGTACCATTGGTGATTCGTATGCCAAGTGGATCGGGAACCGGGGCAGCTGCTCAACACTCTCAGTCTCTCGAAACACTATTAATGCACTTACCGGGACTTAAGGTTGTTACCCCTTCAACTCCTTATGATGTCAAAGGTCTTCTAAAAACAGCCATACATGACCCCAATCCAGTTTGTTTTGTTGAACACAAACTGCTCTATAAGATGAAAGGGGAAGTTCCAGAAGAAGATTATCGAATCCCATTTGGTGTCGCTGATGTAAAGCGGACTGGCAAAGACTTGACTATCGTCACAAACGGTGTCATGGTCCACAAATCGCTGGCTGTGGCAAATAGGTTGGAAGCCGAAGGAATAGATGTGGAGGTTATTGACCCACGCACCATGGTTCCACTTGATACAGAAACGATCATTAATTCAGTCATGAAGACAGGCAAGCTGCTGGTCGTCCATGAGGCTTGTGAAACCGCTGGATGGGCAGGCGAGATTATGGCGATCGTATCATCCAGCCGGGCTTTTGATTATTTGGACGCTCCGATGAGACGCCTGACAGGTAAAAACGTGCCAATTCCTTACAACCGTGTGTTGGAAGCTGCCGCAGTGCCCCAGGAAGAAGATATTGAAAGAGAG
This sequence comes from uncultured Anaerolineaceae bacterium, assembly GCA_964570745.1. GTDB lineage: Bacteria > Chloroflexota > Anaerolineae > Anaerolineales > Anaerolineaceae > Mesolinea. Next base: position 14,366 of record CAZMZQ010000012.1, on the reverse strand, counting down.
ATTCGGGCTATTGTCAGAGGAGATTACTAAAATGCCAACTCCAGTGATCATGCCCAAAGTCGATATGGATCAGGTTGCATCCACTATCATTTCCTGGGAGAAGGCTGAGGGGGACCACGTAAAATTCGATGAGACTTTGCTTACTGTTGAGACAGACAAAGTAGCAATCGAAGTTAACTCGCCCGGTGATGGCATATTGAGCGGGATTCTGTTTCATGAAGGCGAGGTTGTGCCTGTTGCGACAGTAATCGCATATATATTGAAGCCAGGTGAGAGTTTAAGTGACGTGGAAGGCACTTCGGCTCCAAAACTTGACATAGCGACAAAACCCGTTCAAGAACCCGTGTCAACTATGGAAGAGAAGGGCAAACAGGCTTCACCAATTGCTTTAAAAGTTGCAAAGGAGTTGAATGTTGATATTCGCGATGTACCTTCTTCTAACCGCGTGATTTCTCGTGAAGATGTCGAAGCCTACGCAGCAACCCTGGTCGAGACAACCGCTCCTGGCTTTGTACCCGGGAGTAAAATTGCCGCGACCCCTGCAGCCCGCAGGGTCTCTAAAGAAAAAAACATAGCTTTAGAATCATTAAAAGGCAGTGGTCCTTTTGGCAGAGTTCAATTGAAAGATGTCGCACATGTAGCACATAGTTTAACAGAACCAGAAACAGCGCTTCAAGCAGAGATTGTTCCAATGACAGGTAAACGGGCCCATATTGCGCGAAAAATGCAATCAAGTTTCCAAACTGTGCCACATATTTTCGAAACAATTGAAGCCGACATGACCCGCCTTGAAGAATTGAGGGCACGAATTAACGAAAACTCAATTTCTAATGGCACCAGCAAGGTTTCTCTTACTGCCATTCTGGTCAGGCTGGTCGCCTGGGCATTGGAAAACAATAAGTATTTGAACGCTTCTTTACTTGATGACGGTATTCACCTTTGGAAAGAAATAAATATCGGTGTCGCTACAACCCTGGATGATGGACTGATAGTCCCTGTGATCCATAATGCAAACCACCTTTCATATTCCGAAACGGCATTAAGGCTGAATGAACTAAGCCAAAAAGCGCGACAAGGCAAAATTGAGTTAAGCGAAGTTCAAAGAGGGACGTTTACGATCTCGAACCTGGGCATGTATGGAATAACACAGTTCAACGCAATCATAAACCCGCCAGAAGTTGCCATCCTTGCCGTTGGTGCATCGGTGCGAAAACCGGTGGTAATCGACCAACATGATAATATCTCTGTTCGACCTATTGTAAAGTTCACCCTTTCTGCTGACCATCGGGTGATTGATGGTGTTGTCGCAGCAAAATTCCTTGCAGACCTGGTTAAGGTGATTGAACACCCTGAAATCCTCTATGAATGATCGAATGTAACAAATAAAAAAACACCTCTGCAGCATAATAGCAACAGAGGTGTTTTTTTATTTGAATTATTTAAAGTCGGTAACGACTATACAAACTGTGGTTTACTTTCTGGAGAGCTGGATAAAGCTCTTTATAAATCTCAAAATTTTCTGTGTAGACTTTTGTTAAATTGAGATTTGGTTCATAAGTTTTACCTGGTTTTATTACACGTTTTACTGCTTCTTCCAGGTTATCATACACCCCCACACCAACGCCTGCCAACATAGCAGCACCAAGGGCTGTCGCCTCTTCAATCATCATTGTTGCTACAGGTATCCCAGCAACATCTGCTTTGTTTTGCATCCAGAACTCGTTACGTGTACCGCCGCCTACGGCGGTAATTCCTTCGAAATTCAAACCCGAACCAAATTCAAGGGCTTTGAGCATATCCAAAAATGCATAATCAAGCCCTTCAATAATTGCCCGGATCAAATCGCTTCTTTTAGTAAAATCACTCAGACCAACAAAAGCTCCGAGCGATCGGGGGTCAAGCTTAGGGCTGGAACTGCCATTAAAATGAGGTAGAAACATCACACCATTAGCTCCAACCGGAGACTCTGCTGCTTCATTCATCAACCTTACCCAAACATTGTTATCCTTGTCTTCGTGTTGTGCAGCCGATCCAATTTGGTCTTTATACCACTCCAACATGCTCGCAGAAGTTCCGCCCGCCCACATGCTATACATTCCAGGTGCAGAATGTGATTCAACGGTCAATCCAAATTCTCTAACTTTATCCGAATATTTCAAAGAATCTGTTGGGGTAATAACAAGCTCCCAGGTTCCAGTTACATCCAAAAGCATACCTGGCTTGATCACTCCGGCAGCCAACGTTCCAACTAGGTAATCATGTCCTCCCAGAAATATTGGTGTGCCCGGTTTGAGCCCTGTTTTTTCAGCAGCTGAAGCGATTACCTCACCAATAAAAGAGCCGCTTGGTTGAGGATTAGGCAAAAGGTCTCTATCAATTCCTGCAATTGCCAACAATTCATCTGACCAATCCAAAGAATTTTGATCAAAAAGCAATGTCGGTGATGCATTTGTATAGTCTGTGTTCATCTTTCCGGTCAATTTGTAATTGACATAATCTTCAATGACAAGCCACTTCTTTACTGTTCGAAATATCTCAGGCTCGTTTTCCCGAAGCCATTGGATTCGGAAAACGGTGTTCCAGACAAAAGGCTGCCATCCTGTGATGCGCATGGTCTTCTCAAGCCCAACTTCTTCCAACCATCTTTCATATTGCGGGGTGGTTCTGTTGCAAAGCCAATTGATGAAAGGATAAACCGGTTCCCCTTCTGCATCCAATGGAACCGCATCCACACCCAAACCGGTAACAGCAGCAGCAATAATCCGGTCGTTCTGGTCTAGTTGGTCTACAGCTTGTTTTATCGCAGATGAAATTCCATCCCAAATATGTTCAGGATCAAAAACCTGCCAGTTAGGTTGTTCGGGGTTCTGTGCAATACTTATTGTCGGGTGGCTTCCATTGAAGACATTATTCCCATCCAAGTCAAAAATTAAAGCCTTCATGCTCGTTGAACCCACATCAATGCCAAGTAAGTAATCCATAACCACCTTCCTATTTAATAATCAATAGCATGGCAAAAAATGCTTGTCATGCTTTTCTTTATATCTATTTTGTCAAGCACCTGTCAACTATCCAGGAAGTTATCCAATTCTTCGATTTCTTCGGGAGATAATCGGAAAGTTGCCGCAGGGTAAACGCCATCCACCTGGCTCGGTCTTCGCATTCCTACAATCGCACCAGTTACAGCTGGATTACGTAACGTCCATGCAATTGCAACAACGCCAGGCTCTACACCATGCCGATCGCCAATATCGGTGAGAAGTTTTACCAGTTCAAGGTTCCTCTTCAAGCGAGGTTGTTTGAATTCAGGGTCATGCTGCCGCCAATCATCTGGAGGCAAATTCATTATACGTTCTTCTGTCATTTTACCGGTCAATAAACCAGAGAACATTGGAGAATATACGATTACTCCCATATTGTTTGCAGCACAATATGGCAAAATCTCGTTCTGGACTCCAGGTTTCACTAAAGAATAGGGTGGCTGCAGGGAGTTAACCGGGGCGACTTTCCGAATTCGATCCATTTGTTCAGTGCTAAAATTTGACACACCAATCCAACGAACCTTACCTTCACGCTGCAGTTCAGCCATCGCTTCCCAGCCCTCTTCGAGATCTACATCTGGTCTGGGCCAATGTATTTGATATAAATCGATTTGTTCCAGCTTCAATCTTCTCAAGCTATCTTCGCATTCCTTGCGAATTGAATCCCGTTTTAACGAATCAATTATCTCGCCTTTATCATTCCAGGTAAGAGAACACTTTGTGAAGACATAAGGACGATCCTTGATTCCATGCAATGCTTTTCCAATTACTTCTTCTGAATGTCCAAGCCCATATCCAGCCGCGGTATCTATCCAGTTTATTCCTAAGTCCATGGCATGATAAATCGCATTAATAGACTCCTGGTCATCTTGTGGTCCCCAACTGTACACCCAGTTACCGCCACCAAGTGCCCATGCACCAAACCCGATCGGGGTTATTTGCATATCGGTGTTACCGAATTTTTGTTTTGAAATATTCATTTCTTGAAACTCCATTTCCACTTCCCCTGAAGTTAAGGCAATAATCCAATTTGTGCAAATTAGCAAAAGCACATTTTAGATTATTGAGTTTTGAGGTGGATATAGCTATCCACCTCAAATGTGATTCTATCAAACTTATAACTTACTGAACTTTACCGTCAATATAGTCTTGCAAGGTCTTGCTACCAAATCATCAGCCTTTGAAAAAACTTGATTTTTAGCAGTTTGTATTTTGCATTAAGCTTAAAGCCGATTAACACCGCAAATCTTAATTAATCTGGTCCCCAATGTATCCTTCGAGCGTCTCACCCTTATAGTAATATTCGAACATTTCTACCACATTGTTCTTATCCACAGCATTGATCGGGCGGCCAAGCACACCTGGTATCTCCACACCATTTAGTAAATTGATCATTTGAACTAATGCCCAGTACCCACTCTCAAATCCACTGTATGCAATTGTCCCTACGATATCGCCATTGGCAACACTCGCAAGAATAGGTCTGTCATTGTCAACTCCACCGATCAGCACATCAGTAGAACCGGTGTCTTTTACGGCAGCAATGATCCCCAGCATGGTCGCACTCATGACTGCCCATGCGATGTCCGCATCCGGATTAGCTAGTAACGCATCTTGGAATTTAGTATACGCTTCCTCTTGTTGGAGGCTTTGTATTTCTATATATTCAATAATTCCGCCATGCGAATTCATTTCATCCTTGAATCCAGCCACACGTCCAACGGCGTTTGGATGAAATGTCGGTAGCGTTCCATACAGCACCTTCCCAGATACTTCACCCTTTTTTGCCAATAACGCTTCCGCAAGTTGTACACCTGACATTCTACCTATTTCGTATTGGTTGATGAAGTTCATTGAATCTACTTCCCCAGTCATTGGTGGGTTACCCGCAATAACAGGTATTCCAGCATCCCGTAATTTTTGAATCGCGGGCGCAACTGTGTGGAAGTCGGCAGGCCATACCAATACACCATCAACTCCCTGCAATAACCAGTTCTCCAATGCCTGGTTCTGAGCAGTTTGATCATTGTTCGCATCATGAATAAGCAGCTTTACACCCATTTGAACAGCAGCATCTTTTACTGCCTGAAGCAAGGATCCAGCAACCTCATCAAAAGTGAAATACATAGCAACACCGATGGTATAAATTTCTTTAGGCTCGGGAAACTTATCAGGGGATCCGGTTACTTGTACCCAACCACCTGTTTCTGAGATTTGGAGATCGGATTCTATTCCAACAACCTCAAAATATTCTTTATTAATATCAAATACTTCACCTGGCTGCTTCACATAAATGAATTCATCCGTGTTAGAGTGTTCAGGTACTTCCGCTTCGTCCACAACTGACGTCTGATCAGCTACTTCCTCTACTGGTACGGTTTCCTCGCTCGCTGGCCCCTGTACACAGCCAGTGAGAATTGATGCCAATAAGATTAATATTACAAACTTTTTCATCTTAAATCTCTCCTTTATTTCTTTTATTCCCACGCACATCATGGTCTGTAAAAATACTCTTCAACAAATTCTTATACTAATTAGTCTTATATTCGAATCAACCTCCTTTCTCCAATTAGGTTAGATAAAAATATAGGGGACAACGTTTTACTAATTATTCTCCTTTTTAAAAAGCTTTGAGATCTTTAAGTGAACTAAAATCCCATTTTTCGGCATCTCACTGCTCGCCCAACTATCAAGTAGTATCGCGATGACAATAATCGCTCCCTTTACAATAGATTGCACATCATACATTGCTCCAATTAGTTGCAGTCCATTATTAATAACACCCATAATTAAAACTCCCACGACGGTACCCCAAATGTTGCCTTTTCCTCCTTTTACCGCTGAGCCACCTAGTACCACAGCTGCGATCGCATCCATGGCCAGATCTGATGCAACGCTGGGGGAACCGAAAGCAAATATCCCTGCCAAGTTCATTCCCGCAATGGCTGCAAATGCACCATTTAACATGAACGTCATAATTTTTATTCTGTCAGAATTGATGCCCGCAACTATTGCGGCTTCTAAATTGCTACCTATTGCACGAAGGTAATACCCATATTTGGTTTTTGTGTATAAAAACCAAATAAGTATAAAAGTGGCTATTAAAATTAAAATAGGTACAGGCAGAAAACCTAGCACTTCACCTGTGCCAAAGATATAGAGAAAAGTTTGATTATTGATGGGAATTGGCGTGCCATTCGTTATCATATACGCGATCCCGATGTAAACATACTTCATTGCAATCGCCACCAAGAATGTTTCCGTTTTACCCTTGATGGAGATAACCCCTACAATCAATCCTGCCAAAGTACCGGATAATAAACCTATTAGGATAGCAAAGGGGAGCTGCACTTTGGCCTTAAGAACAAGGGCAACAATAGTGCCCACCATCGCTGCTGTTCCGCCAATAGAAATATCCAGATTGCCTTGGGTCAGCATTAACGTCATGGAAAATGCGACAACAGCGATATATATCGACCGTTTGACAATATTGATCAAATTAATTGGGTCGTAAAAGGTATTGTTTAAGAAAGCAAATATAACACTAATTATGATCAATATAATAAATGTTCGAAAATCCAAAATTTTTTTATTGAGTTGACTTCTGGAAGATTCAGTCATTCGCTAGCCTTTCTGAACTATTTATGTGATTTAATGCCGCTAATCGCATAATCTCCTCTGCGGTTGCTTCAGGAGTATTGATAATACCCCTAGCCTCACCTTCACGCATGACCAAAATACGATCTGTTACAGCCAAAATTTCCGGTAATTCAGAACTGACCATAATGATAGTGATGCCCTGACTCACTAGGTCTCCCATGATTCGATAAATTTCGGCTTTGGTCCCTACATCAATACCTTTGGTCGGTTCGTCAAATAATATAATCTGCGGAGCAAATTCAAGCCACTTACCAAGCACCACTTTTTGCTGGTTTCCTCCTGAAAGCTTTGTAACCAACATATTTATCGACTGGATTCTAATGTCCAGCTTTTTCTTGTATTTTTCCGATAATTCGGTGAACCTTTTCTCGTTTACAATGCCCATTGGTGTCTTTTCCCGAAGGTTTACGAGATTAATATTCTCGTGGACACTTAATGGCAGGCACAATCCGGTTTCCTTTCGATTTTCAGTAATATATGCAATACCTTTATCGATGCTATCTTTCGGATTTTTAGGATAAAAAGGGTCTCCAAATAACTCTATTTCACCGGAAAGGATGGGAAGTCGCCCAAAAAGCGCATCGCAAATGTCCGTGCGCCCTGCACCTACTAATCCCGCCATTCCAAAGATCTCTCCCCGTTTAACCTCAAATGTAACCTTTCTAAATTTCTTGGTGGTGAGATTTTTAACTTTTAGTACCGTTTCACCCAAATTGATCTTCTTCTTTGGATACATTTGAGTCATTTTACGGCCCACCATCATACTAATTATCTGTTCATCCGACATTTCGCTCTTATCAAGAGTTCCGATTTTTTCACCATCTCGAAGCACAGTAACACGATCGGCAATCTTGCGGATCTCGTGAATTCGGTGGGAAATATAGATAATTGAGACACCTTTCTCTTTCAATTTGAGGATAATTCGCATTAAAGCATCCGCATCCTTCTGAGAGATAGAAGCCGTTGGCTCATCCATCAGGATTACTTCAGCATTCGAGGCAACAGCCTTTGCGATCTCCACAATTTGCCGTTGTGCAATTGATAATTCCGAAATCATGCTTTTAGTATCAAGGTTAAAATTGTCAATGCTATCAAGTGTCTTTCTAGCTAGGGTAGAAAACTCTTTTTGTTGCTGAAATGGTCCCTTAAAATAGTCCTGTTTATCAAGTGCGATATTCTCGGCAACGGTCAGATCTGGACAAAGTGTTAGCTCTTGATAGATGGTACTGATGTGCGCCTTTATTGAATCCTTGGGACTCATTATTTCCAGCGTTTCTCCATGGAATTTAAGTTCTCCACCATCATCCATTGGGTGATATCCACTTATGATCTTTATTAACGTTGATTTGCCTGCTCCATTTTCGCCAAGTAGCGCGTGTACCTCTCCTTTTTTAATATCTAAATCTACGTTTTTTAATACTGTTATGCCTGAGAAGGTTTTTGATACATTGTTTAATTCCAAAATAATTGGTATTGGCATGTTACCTACCCCGTGTTACTTTTTGTTTGTAGAAATTCTTAGGTGTCATGCTAATCCTAAGGTAGGTATTTATATGCACCGGCAATCATCGGAAATGTTCTTTGGTTCATAAAGGCTTCAACGAATTCCACGCCAGGTGTGCCGCATTGTGACGCGAAATATCGGTTTTCCGCTTCGAACTTTTTCGATAAGGCATAACCAAAAAAGTCTCCACCCCAATTCTCAAACTGGCTCCTATGACATCTTGCGATTTCGAGTTTTTTCTCCCAAACACTGGTGATATCGACAAAGTGATCCGGTGCAAAATTGGTATAACTCATGCCCCCGGGAATCCAGAAGAACATAGGTGGTATTTTTTTTGTGGGAGCATATTCTGTTTCAATCAACGGTATACCTGCATTGATGCGCGCAATAAACGATAAATAACCTGTGATGTCATGATCCGGATTGTAGTCTCTCATGTAAGGTGGAGCGAACATAACATCAGGTTGTGCTTTTCGGACGCAATCTATCATTTGCAGGCGAGTTTCTTCTGTATCAAAAATGAACTCGTCATCATACCCTAGCCACATCAGTTCCTTGGCACCGATCATGTCAGCAGCATTCTGAGCTTCTTGATGCCTTAATTCAGCTACTTCTTCCTTTGTCTGGTGCCGGGTGGATCCGATGTTGCCATTTGTGGTGATGACCATATACACCTCATCACCTCGTTCAGCGTATAACCTAAGTGTTCCAGCCATACGGAATTCCAGATCATCTGGATGGGCTCCAATTGCAAGTACTCTCATCAGTTTCTCCTTTAGATATAAAGATTGGAACTTAAGTAATAAAAAACTCAAAGTCTATTAACAAAGTATTAAATTTTATAGATTATTTATTTCACCTCCAGATAAGAGAAATTGATAACGGATCAATTATCCTATTTTAGAAGCATTCTATTCACATTCGTCAATAGCATCTTGGTGTCAATCAAGAATATGTTCAGTTTTGGATTTAAATTCACATTCTGATGCTCCATTCTATTTTATTATCATGATGTGATTGAATAAAATCCTTTAAAAGTTTGGTTATATTCACATATGTGCATTCTTGTTCACATTATTGCCTAATTATAGTTGGTCTTGAATATCCTGTCAATGGTTATTTGGGATCTTGCATGGGTTTTTCAATCTTTTTATTAGGCTGGAAATTTGGGTGTTTTATTTTCTTAACCCCAAGCTTCATCAATCCAGCGATCCAAAACCACTCTGGATTGAATTAGCGAATCTAATGGGTTTTGGTTGTTGCTAAAATCCGACCACATTTCCATTAATATAGGGCCAGAATATCCGGAATTTGCTAATTGTCGAAAAGCATCCAACACCGGCACTGTTCCAGCACCCAGAGGCACACCACGCAGCTCCCCTGGCCTGGTATCTTTCACATGTACTCCGACTAAATGTCCTTTAGTAAGCAAGAGCTGTTTTAGTGGGTCAAAGCCAAACGCATTCATGTTACCAATATCAGGATAGATCTGAAACCAGGGAGAGTTAAATTCTTTTACAAAAGACATTGCTTTCTCTGCTGAGTTAACCAATTCTGTGTCAACATTTTCTAGAGCCAGCATAACTCCGGCCTTGCTCGCCCAGTCAATACCAGTACATAAGCCCTCCCGGAATCTCCGGTGAGTATCTTGATCGCTTGGTTCGTAGAATTCGTCATAGCCCATTACCTGGATTATTCGAATGCCCAGATCCACTGCAAGATTAATGGCTTTCTGAAAAATCTCAAGGCCTCTGTTTCTGACATCATCTGATGCGCTGCCAAGAGGATATTTACGATGAGCACTCAGCCCCATGCCCCAAATGCGTATTCCGGTTTCATGGATAAGCTTATTGATATCATTTCGCTCTTCAGGTGACCAATCCAGCCTGGCAAGCCTTCCGGGACTTTCGTCAATCGACATTTCAACGAAATCGTAACCAGCCTCTTTTGCACCCCGTAAAATTTGTTCCCATGAATAATCAGACGGGAAGGCTTTTTCATAAATACCGAGGGGAATTTTTCTGCCGGAATTTATCATTTTTCATTCTTCATCGGGTTTTTGCCCATAACGGGTTTTATAAATGTTTTGAAATTCCTTGATCTGATTATCCGTAAGTTCAATTGGATCGCCATGTAGCATCGCATAATGGGCGATTTTTGCCAGATCTTCAACTTCAACAGCATCGATAGTTGCCTGCCATACTGTTGAGGCTAGCGTATATACACCGTGATTTTGCATAATTATTGCTGCGTTATCGCCGATCTTTTTGATGATCTCTGAACCTATGTCTTCCCCACCAACAGCTGCATAGTTGCCAATCGGAATTTCTCCTCCCAGCAAAGCAGCAGAGGTCATAACTGCGGGAATTGGTCGTCCAAGCACTGCAAAGATACATGCATAAGGCGAATGGGTGTGAACAATACCATTGATATCTGGTCGATGCTCATAAAGATAAAGGTGTGTACCTGTGTCACTGGATGGTCTCAGCGTGCCTTCAAGGATTTTCCCTTCCTTGTCCATCACTAAGAGGTCACCGGGTGTCAAAAGGTCATATCTGAAGCCAGTTGGCTTGATAACAATCAAACCACTTTCAGGATCGCGCCCACTTACTGTTCCGCTGTGCATTGTTACCAGACGGTTTTTGGG
>CAZMZQ010000012.1:0-3414 GCA_964570745.1 uncultured Anaerolineaceae bacterium | reverse complement strand
CGCCATTTGCAGCGTCGCTGCTTTTGATGAGTTATATGCAAGAAAATGTTTACTTGGTTTTAGGGCGTTATCACTATTAATGAATATTATAGCCCCACCCTCTGGTTGCTGCATAAACACTTTAATAGCTTCCCGGGAAACCAAAAAACTACCAGTGCAATTAACATCCATAATCCAATGCCATTGTTCAAGGGTGCACTCTTCTGAAGGAACGCTAACTGAAACTCCGGCGTTATTTACTGCAATATCCAATCTGCCAAAGTGATCAACAATATATTTAACCGCATCCACAACCTCTGGCTCTTTGGTGATATCACAAGGGACAGCCAACAATTTAGCATCCGGGAATAATTCCAGCAGTCCATCAATCGTGCGATTCAATTTGTCAATATTTCGCCCAATTAACGCAACACTGGCACCTTCTTCAACGTATCTTTTAGCGACTGCTTTGCCTATCCCCGAACCAGCTCCGGTAATTAGTGAGACTTTTCCATCTAGTTCGAATATTCGTTCATTTGTTTTGTTTGATTTCATAAATAATTTCCTTGGTTTGATCGATAAATATGGAATCGGAAAGCATCTGCAACATAATACTCATCAGAAAAAGCGACAGGCTCACCATTATTGTCAAAATCAACTTGTTCCAGCTGAAGGATGTTGCTACCTTCACTAATCTGAAGTTTGTCCGCAATATATTGCTCTGCTGAAAGAGGCCGTATCCATGCAATGCCGTGGTGAATCATCAAATTCATGTGGAGTCTGAAAAACTCATAAATAGACTGCTGATTCCGTATGTAAGCTTCCAGCTCATTTATCAGTGATTTTCCATTAGGCAAATCGAATAGTTTGAGTGGAAGTACATCAATAGTGAATACGATGCGCTTTTCATCAGCCAGTCTTACCCTTTCAATAACTAGTGTTGGTGCGTTGGTTTCTAACAGGAGCTGAGAACATATCCGCTCAGTGGCAGGCCTGGTTGTGATAAGGATTTCTATTGTTCTTGGCTCAGAACCGGATGATCTAATCAGCTGAGTGACACCGGAATTAAGATTGAGGTTGTTATAGGTCGGTGGATCCTTGGCTACAAACGTGCCAACTCCCCAACGGCGTTTAATAAAACCGCCTTGCTCTAAAGTAGCTAAGGCGGATCTCACTGTTGAACGGCTAATATCGAGGTAGGTTGATAAATCTGGTTCGTTTGGTAATTGGCTTTCAGGTGGAAAGTGGCCATCCATAATGAGGATCCGGAGGAATTCTGTGACCTTATGAGTCAACAGCATCCCTTCCATCGTGTCCTTATTCCATTGGGTAAAAGCTTCCTGCAATTCCAAAAGGTTCATTATTACGCTTTCCAGAAGTCTGACATCTCATAAGAGATATTATCATGCTTTTTTTTCATTGTCAATCAATTAACCAAAATTCAACTAAAATACACAATAATAACCGTTATTTCACCACTTCTATGACTTTTGGAAAATGACTTGACGATCCAGTTGTTCTCTATTATCATACATCTAACTACCAAAAGTTCAAAAAACAAAAGGAGCATGTCATGAATAAACTTGCAATTGACGGTGGAACTCCCGTCAGAAGTAAAGGACCAATCGTAGAAACTGATTACTACACCGATGAAGAACTGAATTCAGTTATTGAGGTGATGAAATCAACCCGCATCAGACGAGGTTCTGTCACAAACGATTATGAGAAGCTTATTGCGAAGAAATTGGGCGTAAAGCATGCCATCGCAGTGACAAGCGGAACCACAACCCTCCACATCGCACTTGCCGCATTTGGCATTGGACCTGGTGATGAAGTCATTGTATCACCCTACACTTTCGTTGCCTCTGATACATGCGTACTTGAACAGAATGCGATCCCCATTTTCGCAGACATTGACCCGGTTACGCTTACACTCGACCCTGCAGACGTCGAGCGAAAGATAACAAGCCGTACAAAAGCGATTGTTCCAGTTTCACTCACAGGCATGCCTGACAATATTGAAGCAATTATGGATATCGCGGAAAAGCACAATTTATTCGTCCTGGAAGATGCCGCCCAATCGATTGGCGCAAAATACAAAGGCCGATATGAAGGCAGATATGTTGGCACAGTAGGACATGTTGGTTCATTCAGTACTGTTACCGGCAAAATCTTATCAACAGGTGAGGGTGGCTTTGTCGTAACTGACAGTGACGAGTTGTTTGAGAGAATGTGGGGATATATGGACTTTGCAAGGAAGAAGTCATTAGGACCAGCATCAAAGTATCACTGGGACCTGCCTTGCACGAACTACAGAACCACAGAGTTTCAATCCGCGGTTGGAATTCATCAAATCAACCGTCTCGATTTTTTCAACCAAAAGAGAATTGAGAACGCTCAGTATTTGAATGAAAAACTAAAGGATGTTCCTGGAGTCAGCCTGCCCGCCACTGTTCCTTATGGTGATCGGGTTTATTTCTATTACGTCGTACGCCTTGATCCGGAAGTGCTTGGAGCTGATATGGTGGATTTCTCTGTTGCACTGGCGGCTGAAGGAACCTACAACATCAACTACCTTTCCACAACCCGAATGATGATTGCCCAACATCTCCAGCCATTGTTCTTGAACAAAGCCGGATATGGCGGAACCAAGTGTCCTTTTGAATGCCCATTGTATGAAGGTCACGTGGAGTATTATGAAGGTTTATGTCCTGAAGCTGAAAGAGCAGCTAAAGAGGTTTTTTGGTTGGCTAGCGTCCACCCGCTGCTTGAGAAAGAAGATCTTGACGATATTGCTAATGCGGTACGAAAAGTTGCCCTTGCATTTGTCGAAAAGAAAGAAAAGGGCATTCCAATCAGTTACGCTACTGAAGAACACCGCGCAATCATGTAATTGGTGTGAAAGGATCATACTATGAACTCTCTTACACCTCTCGTTAAGGATGCCAATCTGGACCAAATCGGTATCGTAGTGCATGATGCCGTCAAGTTTAGTGAAGAGCTCACACGTCTGTTTGGCATTGGTCCTTTTCGAGTAATGGAATGGCCAGTTGAAGGCGTTGAGCCAGAAGCAACATACCATGGTGAGCCAGGATCTTACAAGCTGCTTCTCGCCTTCGCGAGTTTTGGCTCCATTCAAATTGAAATTGTTCAACCCCTCGAAGGTCAGAACATTTATAGCGACTTTTTACGCGACCATGGACCTGGATTACATCACTTCCGGCTAACCACCGCAGATTATGACGAGGCAATTAAAGCCCTGACGGATGAAGGCATAAAGAATATCGCCAGTGGAACCGGAGTTCATGTCGGCTCCAGGTGGACCTATTTTGATACCACATCCATACTTGAAGGCGTAACCGTCGAGATCAGAAAACGACTTGATGGAGCTGGAGGCCAAGGTCAGTGGGTTGATTCCAGTCATTCCACCGAAGA
>CAZMZQ010000011.1:10861-21556 GCA_964570745.1 uncultured Anaerolineaceae bacterium | reverse complement strand
TCAGCTAATCAAGTTAACAAAAAAATCAAGCGATCAAAAATTCTACACCAACAGATGGTTCTACATCTTGTTGTTAAGCCTTGTTCCGCTCATTTTTGCAAATGCAACACCATTTGATGGAGATGTATTAGGGTTTCCGGGGGAAACTTACCAACCGATTATGCCTCTGCTTGTCGGGATTCCGGGGCTTATGGCTGTAGGGACTGTTGGTCCGGTTGCGGCAGTGATTATCGCTGTTGTTACTGGGGCAGCCCAAGTTTTACTTTTTCAACAGGATTTATCTCTTATCTTGTATTACCCTGTATTGGTGGCTGTATTTGCCTATCAGATTAACGAAAGCCTTGAAGACACAACAAACCCCAGGGTGATAATCACCAGGTTGATCGAAACTGCCATAATCGCGCTGCTTTTCTGGATGTTGTATCAGTTTGGACTGGCTCTTATTTATGGACTCAGGGATGCGATCGCAGTTCTGACACAAGCCATCTTCTTGTGGATTATGCACTTACCCGAGATTGTCTTATTTGCGGTCGTCTTGTTTTTCTTTTTGCGTTATTTGTCAGAGGAATGGAAGCCGAAGGAATTCCTGAAAGAGTCGCAAAACTCGAACCTGATTACCAATACAATTGCACAGATACAGGAATTGGGGAAGGGGAATTATGATCAAAGATTTCCCAACCAACCTCGCACACAAGGTGAGCGAGCAATCAACCAGGCAATTGAAGACTTAAGGAAAAGCCTGCAGCTACGTACTGACACGCAATCACGACTTCTTTCACTCGACCCCTCCCATTATTCCAGAGAAGGATATGACCTGGTAATGTCTTCCATCCTGAGAGCGGCACTAACCAGGGATGCCAGCGCTGCCCGGTTGATTTTGCTTGAAAAAAACGGGCAATCAGCAAAACCTGAAATGCGTCTGAGGATCGGACAGGGTGAAAACACTCGAAATTATGCTTACCTGGACGTTTTGATTCTTGAAAAGATAGCTGACCAGGACCAGCTGGTATTGAGCGATATTAAAATCGATGATTATTTCGGTCTCACTCCAGGAACTCCTTATCCAAAATCAATCGTCGCGCTTCAACTGCGTGGAAATGAGAGCTCCCGGGGGGTGCTGTGGGTCGGATTTGAACAAAACAGATGGTTCAGCAACGAAGAAATTGACTTTTACCGCGAACTTGCTTTTAGAGCGACCGCGGCGTTGAATACAAAAGAGCAGATAAGTAAAGTTCGGGATGAAAAAGAATGGTTGAATGAAGTGCTCAATTCGATTCCCGATCCGATCGTTGTCATTGACGTAACCGGAAGGGTTGTTTTTGAAAATCTGGCTGGGCAAAATTTATCTTATGCAGGTGGGTTGGTCGATTCCAGCCAAAACGAACGATCGGTTTCTCAAGCTACGATGGTGGATTTATTGCAAAGACATAAGGCGACCAGCGACAAAGAAAAGACTATCCGGTTAGGAGATGAAGAATATCTGGTCGAAATTTTGCCGGTAAAACTTGCGGAAAAAGATACGGGAACAATAATCTACCTGAAAGATAACCGTCTGAATAATCAGGCTGCGCGCGAAAAAAACGAATTTGTTAGTAACATCAGCCACGACCTGCGCTCACCATTGAAACTGATGGGAGGATACACACGGCTAATCAAACATATCGGAAACCTCAGCTCACAGCAGAATATTTTGGTTGATCGGTTGGAATCCGGCATCGAAGACATGCGTAGACTGGTTAGCAAAGTGCTTGACCTGGAAAGGCTGAATAACGATGCAGGGCTTATGTACACCACTTTCGATTTCAAGGAAATGGTTGATGAAACCATTGATATGCTTGAAGTTCAGGCGCAGCAAAAGAAAATTACGGTTCACACTGATTTTGGATCAGTAAAGACACCTTATATTTCAGCAGACAGAATTTTGCTGCAGCAGGCAATCTATAACCTGATTGAAAATGCAATTAAGTTTAGCCCGAGGGGCGAAACTGTTTTGATAAGAGCCGAAAAAGATGCTTCGTGGATGCATCTCAGTATAAAAGATAATGGGAAGGGAATCGCTCCTTTGGATCAAACCCGGATATTCAATCGCTTTTTTCATATGGATGACGAGCAAAACTTTGAAAACAGAGGACAAGGGTTAGGGCTTTCCATAGTAAAATCAATTGCAGAAAAACACGGTGGTTCTATTTCGGTAGAAAGTAGATTAGGTTCAGGGAGTACTTTCTATATGGATGTACCACTTCACCGTCTTGATGGGCTAAAAAACTTGACAAAAGCTAGTGAATAATTCTATAATAGTAGTTTGCGTAAACTAACCGGACACGGCATAAACACACTGGAAAAAGATATCCAGCGGGTTTTTCGTGTCTTAAGCACCCTCAGCATAATATGGAGGTATGAGTGGAATCTAAGGAAATGAAAGCACTGCGTATCAATCTCGCCTCACCCGAAGTGATCCGAAGCTGGTCCTACGGAGAAGTCCTGAAACCCGAGACAATTAACTATCGCCGGCTGCGACCGGAAAAAGACGGCTTATTCTGTGAAGCAATTTTTGGACCGACCCGTGATTGGCAATGTTATTGCGGGAAATATAAGAATCCCAGATATAAAGGCATCATCTGTGACAAATGCGGAGTTGAAGTAACTAAATCTTCCGTCCGACGCGAACGAATGGGTCATATTGAGCTTGCTGCACCAGTTGCTCATATATGGTATACCCGTCGGATTCCGTCCTATCTGGGTCTGTTGCTTGACATATCAAGAAAGAACCTCGATCGCGTGCTTTATTTTGCCCAATACATAGTTACTTATGTCGACGAAGATGGTCGTCAAAAAGCACTGAAACGTCTGGAAGACGAAGACAGCGTTTCAGAACGTGAATTGGGAGAACAACTTAACTCAAAAATCGCAGAAACCAAGAAACAGCGTGACGCCAGCTTGAAACAACTGGATGCTGACCAGGCGACTATCAACCAGGAATATGATGAAAAAGTTGCCAGCTTGTTTGAACCGGTCATTTCTGCCGGTCAAGATCTTGAGCGAGAATTAGATGAAAAAGCTGGGAAAACCATTCGTAAACCGATCATATTTGCGATTAATGGGATTGAAAAGACTGTCGTTGCAGCAGGTGAAGAAGTAACCGGTAAACATGTATCCGAAGTACAAAAGCTGGTTCGGGAACACATGGAAGAGCTCGAACGTGACCTTCGTGCCGAGAAGAATGAACGACTAGAAAAGCTGGGCATGGAAAGAGAAAAAATCCGCGCAGAAGCTGAAATGGAAATGGAAGGACTGCGAAACCAGCTTGATGACGAGAAGGTAGTCACCAAAAACGAAACCGCTGTCAAAAAAGACGAACTTCTGGAACTTGAACCATTCACCTTCATGAGCGAATCCCGTTATCGTGAATTGAAATCACGCTGGGGTAATGTCTTTAAAGCTGATATGGGTGCTGAGGCATTCTATGACATTCTTCACAGATTGGACCTGGATGCACTGTCAGACGAATTGTGGCAGGAAGCCCGTACCACCAAGAGCAAACAAAAACGAAAGAAAGCCACCAGTCGTTTGAAGGTTGTGGAGGCTTTTCGTCGCTCTACAAACCGTCCGGAATGGATGGTTCTGACAGTTTTACCAGTCATTCCTCCAGACTTGCGTCCGATGGTTCAGCTTGACGGTGGCCGCTTTGCCACATCAGATCTGAATGATCTTTACCGACGTGTAATCAATCGTAATAACCGATTAAAGAGATTACTCGAGCTGGGTGCGCCAGATGTAATCGTTCGCAACGAGAAACGCATGCTTCAGGAAGCTGTTGACTCACTGATTGACAATTCACAGCGCGGTCGCATGTTGAGTCGACGTGGAAGGCGTGAATTGCGCTCGTTATCTGACATGCTCAAGGGTAAGAAAGGGAGATTCCGCCGCAATTTGCTGGGCAAGCGTGTTGATTATTCAGGACGTTCAGTTATCGTGGTTGGACCGCACCTCAAACTGTATCAATGCGGTCTCCCTAAGACGATGGCGCTGGAACTTTACCGTCCGTTTGTAATTGCAGGTTTGGATAAGCACGAATATACCAACAACATCAAGGGCGCCAAGAAGTATATTGAACGCAACCGACCTGAAGTTTGGGAAGTTTTGGAAGAAGTGATTAAAGACCGACCAGTCTTGTTAAACCGCGCTCCAACCCTACACCGGCTAGGTATCCAGGCATTTGAACCCATTTTAGTTGAGGGCAGCGCAATTCAACTGCATCCATTGGTAACTACAGCATTTAATGCTGACTTCGATGGTGACCAGATGGCCGTCCACGTTCCATTATCCGAAAAAGCTGTCATGGAAGCCCGTGAATTGATGCTCGCAAGCAAAAATCTGCTCAAGCCCGCAAGCGGGGAGCCTGTCATTTCTCCTGCAAAGGATATGGTCCTGGGTGTTTATTATCTGACCATGGAACCAGACGAAAACGAGGATGGAAACAAACGGGTGTTTGGAGATATCGACGAAGTGCTGCTTGCCTATCAATTGAATCAGGTCAAAGTTCATACCAGAATCAAGCTGCGCGTTCTGACCCATTTCAATGAGGAAAATGATCGACTCGAGCATCCTGAAGTTCGAATTGTGGATACAACTGTCGGTCGGGCAATCTTCAACGATATTTTGCCTAAAACGATGCAATTTACCAACCAGGTTCTGGATAAGGGCGGTGTTCGGGATCTGATCAGTGAAATCTATAACACTGAAGGACTGGATGCGACCACCCGGATTGCTGATGCTGTTAAAGATATCGGCTTTCGCTATGCCTCCCAATCCGGGTCAACTTTAGCTGTATCTGATATCACCGTTCCACCAGAAAAGAAGGGCTTGATCGATGAAGCATTGATTGAGGTGGAGAAAATCCAAAAAGCCTACCGGCGTGGTTTGTCTTCGGAAACCGAACAAAATAACAACATTATCAAGGTCTGGCAGGATACGACCAATAAAGTCGGTCAGGCTGTGCGAAAACATCTCGACCCGAATGGCAACCTGTCTACGATGGCACTTTCCGGTGCGACCAAGGGTGGTTTTAGCCCAATTTCGCAGATGGCTGGTATGCGCGGTTTGATGGCAGACCCGTCTGGTCGTATTATTCCAATGCCGATTCGCGCAAACTTCCGTGAAGGGCTCTCGGCTCTGGAATATTTCATCTCCACCCACGGTACTCGTAAGGGCTTGGCAGACACCGCTCTGCGTACTGCTGAAGCTGGTTATCTGACCCGTCGGCTTGTTGACGTTGCCCAGGATATCATCATTAACAATGAAGATTGTGGTACTGAGGATGGCATCTGGATCAAC
This sequence comes from uncultured Anaerolineaceae bacterium, assembly GCA_964570745.1. GTDB lineage: Bacteria > Chloroflexota > Anaerolineae > Anaerolineales > Anaerolineaceae > Mesolinea. The sequence continues at coordinate 16,222 of CAZMZQ010000011.1, read as the reverse complement.
GCAAAAGAGGATATTGCTGGTCAACCGTTTGGTGAGCGTCTGATTGGGCGTCTGCTTGCAGCGCGCATTGTACATCCTGATACGGGTGAAATCATTGCTGATCGAAACGACCGCCTCACTACCGACCTGACCAGGAAGATTGTTGATTCCGGAATCACCGAAGCCTTCGTTCGCTCCCCGCTGACTTGTGAATTGGTGCATGGTATTTGTGCTTATTGTTACGGGACCGACCTGGGACGCGGTGAAATGGTCAAACTCGGTTCAGCTGTAGGTATTGTTGCGGCCCAATCGATTGGTGAACCAGGCACCCAGCTGACGCTGCGAACCTTCCACACGGGTGGAGTTGCCGCAGGAAGTGACATCACTACCGGTTTGCCCAGGGTCGAGGAGTTGTTTGAAGCTCGCAAGATGCCAAAAGACGAGGCTGTTATTAGTGAAATTAATGGCATCGCTACGGTCTTGCAATCTGAAAAGAACCCGGACCAACGCACAGTGCAGGTTGAGGATATTGTGATGGTCTCTGACGATTATGCGATCCCGGATGACTGGACGATTATGGTTGCTGAAGAAGACGAGCTGGCTAAAGATGCAGTTATCGCCACACACGGAGAAACCACAATCACTGCAAAGAATCCCGGACGTGTCCGTTTTGAAGGGCAGCGGGTAATTGTCTCTCGCGAAGATGAACTGAAAGAGTTATACGAAATTCCATCTACATCCCGTCTGAGTATTAAGAATGGTCAACAAGTCGAAGCCGGACAACCTTTGACAGAAGGCTCTCTTAATCCTCATGTGATCCTTAGAATCAAAGGGCGAGAGGAGACCGAGGTTTATCTGCTTAAGGAAATTCAACAGGTGTACCGTACACAGGGTCAAAATATTAATGACAAGCATTTCGAGGTTATTATCCGAAAAATGCTGAGCAAGGTACTGATCACCCGCCCAGGCGATACCAAGTATTTGCCTCAAGACCTGGTGGACAGACTTGAGATCCGTCGTGAAAATGAGGAGCTGTTTGCCAAGGGGTTGAGACCTGCCCGATACACAGAGATTCTCTTAGGTGTATCAAAGGCTTCTCTGAGCACAGACTCTTTCCTTTCAGCCAGTTCCTTCCAGCACACAATTAAGGTTTTGGCTGGTGCTGCAATTGAATCCAAGGTTGACCCTCTGTATGGGCTGAAAGAGAATGTGATCATCGGAAAATTGATCCCTGCGGGAACCGGATTTATCCCCGGAAGGTTCGAGGACCAGGACGAAGATTTGACTGAGCCAGGAAGCTCCGATATTAAGGTTGGCCAACTCGACATTTTCCCGGACGAAGAGATTGATGATTTTGACGAAACCGAAGACGAACACATCTTCGATGAGGACGATGTTGATATTGACGAAATCGAGGCATTGGTCATTGGCGACGTCGATTCAGATGAAGAAACCGAGGATGAAGATTTGGATTTCAGTATCGATATGGAAGATGACGATTTCGATCTGGACGAAGAAGATGACATCCTTGATGAGGATGATGACGAGTAAAAATTGGTAAATTGAAAAACACCCGGAGAATTAATTAATTCCCCGGGTGTTTTTATGCTATAGTTAATGGTCGGTAAACTGCCAGTATAGACGTTATCTAAAGGGTAAAAAGGTCCATGGTTTCCACCAATGTAAATAAGATCAACATAAATGCAGAAATGCAGCAAAGCTACCTCGATTATGCTATGAGCGTGATCGTTTCCCGAGCCTTGCCAGATGCAAAAGACGGATTGAAACCGGTCCAACGCCGTATTCTGTATGCCATGTATGACATGGGCATCCGCGATAACACCTCACATAAAAAATCTGCCAGGATCGTTGGAGAAGTGTTGGGTAAGTATCACCCCCATGGTGATTCTGCTGTTTACGATGCTATGGCAAGAATGGCACAGGATTTTTCGCAGCGTTACATGCTGGTGGATGGTCAGGGAAACTTTGGCAGTATAGATGGAGACCCTCCCGCGGCGATGCGCTATACAGAAGCCAGGCTCTCATCAACTGCTATCGAACTGCTGCGGCAGCTTGACATGGAAACCGTAAACTTTTCTGATAATTTTGACGGTACCCTGAAAGAACCTTCTGTCTTACCAGCGGCATTGCCGAACATGTTAGTTAATGGAGCATCGGGTATTGCAGTCGGTATGGCAACCAATATTCCTCCACACAACCTTGGAGAGACGGTTGATGCCCTGGTGATGATGCTTCAAAACTGGGAAAAGATCGAAGATATCACCGTTGACGACCTGATGGTTTATATCAAAGGACCGGACTTCCCAACCGGTGGTTTGATTTTGCAGGATGATAGCTCAGAACCTCTCTCCCAAATTTATGGTTCAGGTCATGGAACCGTGAAGATGCGTGCCCAGACTCGCCTTGAAGAAATGTCACGGGGAAGAATGAGGATCATCGTAACTGAACTTCCCTATATGGTGAATAAATCTTCTTTGATTGAGAAAATCGCCTCCATTGTTCGGGAAGGTGGCTTGGATGGTGTAACAGATTTACGTGATGAATCAGACCGACAAGGAATGCGGATCGTAATCGATCTCAACAAAAACGCTGATACTGACGAGATCCTGACCAAACTCTATAAACGTACTCAGATGCATAGCACATTTGGTATTAATATCCTTGCACTGGTAGATGGAAGTCCACACCGATTATCGCTGAAACAGGCTTTAAGGGTTTTCGTGGAGCACCGATTGGAAGTCGTACGGCGCCGCAGCGAATATCTCTTGCGGAAAAATGAAGAACGTTTGCATATCCTCAAAGCTCTTCGGATTGCAATCCAAAATATTGATGAGATTATTCGAATTATCAAAAAATCACGTTCTGTCGATGACGCAAGACAAACGTTGATGAGCAAATATAGCCTCGATGAGATACAGGCAAATGCAATTCTGGAAATGCCCTTACGCCGGCTCGCTTCATTGGAACGTCAGAAAATTGAAGATGAATACAAAGAGGTTAGCAAGCTGATCGCTGAATTAAAGGACTTGTTGAAATCCCCACAAAAAATGCGGCAAGTTGTTATCGATGAATTGAAAGAAGTCAAAGAGAAGTTTTCTGACTCCCGGCGAACTCAGATTATTACACTGGGAGAAGGTGAAAAAGCATCTGATTTTCTGACTGTGACAGATGTTTTACCGTTGGAACATTACTGGATCGAAATCAGTGAAGATGGCTTATTATCACGAACTGAAGGTGACAAAAGCAACCGCCTGGGAGGTGAAAAAGCACCCTGGAACCTTATAAGGACCAATTCGCATCAAACAATCTTCCTTGTCACCACTGAAGGTCGCAGTGCCGCAATTGCATCGTTATCGATACCGATACAAAAAGGGGAAGATAGCGCTGTTCCAGCGCATAAAATTGCCCCAATACACCCCAATGATATCCTCCAATCGGTTTTCACCGTTCCGATTGAGTCAAAGGATCTACCGGAACGATTCGTTATAACGATTAGCCGACAAGGAATGATTAAACGATCTGCTATTGCTGATTTGCCCGGTGTTTCAGCAAGCGATTTTGTTTTGACGAAGATCAACCCTGATGATGAATTATTCCAGGTTTTAATATCAGATGGCAGCCAACATTTGTTGTTGACTACAGCCCAGGGTATGTCTATCAGGTTTGACGAAAATGATGTTCGCCCAATGGGTTTAGTTGCAGCCGGTGTTAATGCGATTAAGTTGAAAGATGGTGATTATATCGTTGGCGCGTCGCTGGTTTCTGATAAGGACGAGGTTGCTCTTCTGACACGGTTGGGAATGGCAAAAAGAGTTCCTGCTGAAGATTTCCCCAAACAAGGACGCTATGGTCAGGGGGTGATTGGCTGGAGATTGACTGGAAATGATCTGATTACAGCACAGCTTGTGGGCAAGTTAACCGACAAAGGAATCAGTCACTTCAGTAAATCTGCAAGCAAGGTTTTCACGATTACGAACGCCATCAGCCGTAAACGAGCCGGTAATGGACAGAATATGTATCCACTTAAACCAGGAGATGAAGTGATTGGTTTCACAATTCTCGTTGACTACAGCGAATACTGGGGTGATGACAAATCCTGAAACCCTGTTTGTTAAGGGAAAATTGGCTCAAACTCACCCAGGATGGGCAAAGGCTTTGTCATAAAGACATCAGTCCAGGCTACAATGCTTGCGAAAACCTCCCTGATATTCCAAAACAAATAACGGGAGCGAATATACCGGGATTGTTCTACCGGAATACCAGCGACGTCAAGACCCAGGTTTTCACATAAAAAAATTGCACGGGGCAGATGGTAAGCCTGGGTTACAACTATCAACTCGTCCAAACCAAAGATATGGCTGGCACGATAGCAGGAATCGTAGGTACGCTGACCTGCGTAATCGAGCACCAGGTCTTCTTCCGGGATGCCAGCTTCGATTGCATAAGTTTGCATGGCACCTGGCTCGTTATAATGAATGGAACTGTTATCGCCAGATAAGAGAAGTTTTTCCACTTTTCCGTCCCGATAAAGTTGAATGGCCGCGTCAAGGCGATCTTTCAAAGGGGCGGAAGGTCCTCCGACAGCGTTCAAACCCGCACCCGGTACCAAAACAACAGCTTTTGAAGGGACATTTTCGAGGTTATATACTGAACCATCTGAGATTATGATCATAGCAAGCCTCAAGCCACCGATGATAAAAAAGAGAATACATGAAAATATGATTAAGATGCGGATAACTTTTTTCATGATTATTGTCAGCGTGCTAAATCAAGCAGACGAATATTTGTGGATGAGAGGATATCCCTTAATGGTTGGTAGCTTGTGTCGTGAATGGGCTCTAATTGGGCGACTTCATAATTTAGCATCTGACTGAGGAGAGTTTTTCCGATTTCATCTCTTGAAAAATTGCGCAGGTATTCCGAAAGTTGGTTTTGCATGCTCAGGTCAATTTGTGGGCTGACAGACAGGTTCATGTTCGGGATAATCGCCGGGGAGATCCAGATAATCGGAAGGGTTTCGATTACATCAGTCAAATCCGTGATCACTTCTGAGCTTGTTCGAGGGTCAGCAGAAATGGCATAAGTAGAGGTGTAAGCGCAAACGCCTTTAACGTAAAGCGCACGCATGCTGCTGCTGAAAGAGAAGGTCAGAACCGGGCGAAGGTAGCTGATTGAATTTTGATTCAAATATCCAAGCGGCACCCAGTATCCCGCCAATGAATCTTCTTCGGTAAAGCAAGGACGTAAACCTGCCAACTGTGATAACGCTTGTCCGGCAGATGACGGAGATGTGTGGGTGGCTGCGTCGAAATGACTTTGCAAGTTGCCATCCTTATGACCGAGGAACTGGACTCCATAAGC
>CAZMZQ010000011.1:0-10761 GCA_964570745.1 uncultured Anaerolineaceae bacterium | reverse complement strand
TAAGTTGGCAAAGGAGTAAAAGACAATGGTTCGGGTGTAACGGTTGCTGGGTTAAAAGACAGGGTGGGCTGCTGATTAGAAAAAACCGAGCAAGAACAAAGCAGAATCAGGCAGAGGAACAATCCCTCCCAAACAAGATATCTTGTCTTCGACATGACCAAATTTTACCTTATTTACGCCAAAGGATACTAAAACCTCTCTTCATACCGAATCGAGGAATGTGGATTATGTTAAAATTTGGGAAACGCGGAGGTTGCTATGAACATTGTTATTGAGAAAATTGAAAAACCGGAAGAGATGAATTTCATCTTTGGACAATCACACTTCATCAAAACCGTTGAAGATATTCATGAAATGATGACAAATTTTGCCCCAGGAGCAAAGTTTGGACTGGCGTTTAATGAGGCTTCTGGTCCATGCCTGGTTCGTTTTTCTGGCAATGATGATCGGCTGGTAGAACTGGCAAAAGAGAATGCACTTCGAATTGGAGCAGGCCACAGCTTTATTTTATTCCTGGGAGAGGGCAGCTTCCCCATAAATATCCTGACAAATCTGAAAAATGTTCCCGAAGTGGTTAACATTTTTTGTGCCACTGCCAATCCTACTGAGGTTGTGCTGCTCGAAACAGAGCTGGGCAGAGGTGTGTTGGGGGTGATAGATGGCGCTTCTCCGAAGGGCATTGAAAATGAAGAAGACATTGCCTGGAGAAAAGGATTCCTGCGGACCATTGGTTATAAATTTTAACCAAGCAAAAAACCTCTATTGGCTTGCCCATTTATACAGGGTGGTGAGATTATTTAAAGCGTTTGCCCGATGGCTGATCTGATTTTTAATTGCGGTGCCAAGTTCAGCCATCGTTTTTTGGTATTCAGGCATAAAAAAGATAGGATCATATCCAAAACCATCATCTCCTTTTAATTCTTCAATAACCTCCCCTACGACCTTTCCATGAAAATAACTCCATTCAGCAGGGCTTTGGTAAAAAACCGCAACACAATTGAAACACGCAAACCAGGGTTTGGGTTTTCCTTGTAACTTTTCTAACAAGTAGAGACAGCGGTCACGATCATTGGCACCCGGTTGAGGCGCAAACCGATGAGAATGAATACCTGGTGCTCCACCCAGCAATTCAACTTCTAAACCAGAATCATCCGCCAGAACGGGCAATCCGCTAACCTGGTGAAATGCTTCAGCTTTTATCAATGAATTCTCAAGGTAGCTGTTCCCGGTTTCAGATACATCCAGAGTGATCCCGAGGTCAACCGGTCTAATTAAGCGTAAATTCTGTTTGGAAAGAATCGCGGAAATTTCGTCGTATTTATGTTGGTTGTTGCTTGCAATTAAAAGTGTCTTCATGTTTTTGTCCAATTGCGTGGAAGCCTAACGGTCCACATGATATAATAGCTAAAAATACTTTAACAATTGTAACTGCCATGGAAAACATTAGTTATTCCCTACGAACAAATATCGGCTTTTTTCTAAACAGACCAATCGGATATAGCCGTCAATTTGAAATAAACTATCCAGAGATATTTATTCAACCAGATTTGCATACCAGAAATTTGGTTGGTCAATATTCCTTCTCGCGAACGAGTGAGGGTTTGCTTCTGCAAGCGGAACTCGAAGCGGATATCGATGGTCAGTGCAGTCGGTGCCTTGAGGCGATGTCAGTCCACATTGCAACAAATTTCGAGGAATTATATGTCTTCGAGCCTCGTATGATCGAAGAACTGGATGAGGAAACAGTCCCAAAAGATGGTTATATCGATTTAGGGGTCCCATTCCGTGACTATATCCTGTTAGAGATGCCAATCAATTCGATTTGCAAGCCTGATTGCAAAGGGATCTGCCTGGAATGCGGACAAAACCTTAATACCGGTATATGCGAACACAATCACGGTGTTCAATTCGAGTAATTTACCTATCTATAATAATTCGGATATCCCGGCGATTGATGATAAAATTTGCCGATGAATTAATACGGGAGTTCCTATGAACGAGAACATTTTAATTGCCATTGCCTGGCCTTATGCCAATTCAGATATCCATGTAGGTAACATAACAGGATCCCACTTGCCGGGCGACATTGTTGCCCGCTATCATCGCATGCGTGGAAACAAGGTTCTCATGGTATCAGGGACAGACTCCCATGGTACTGCCATTACAATTAAAGCAGACCAAACCGGGCAAACACCTGATGAGATATACTCCTATTTCCATCCCCGGTTTATCGAATTGTTCAAAAGGCTAGGGATTAGTTATGACATTTTTACTTCCACCCATACTGAAAACCATTTTGATATCTCTCAAAAAGTATTTCTGACCTTGCTCGAAAATGGATATCTTAAGAAATTTGTCTCCAAACAATGGTACAGCCCAAAACTCAAGCGGTTTTTACCAGACAGATATGTTGAAGGCACCTGTTATATTTGCGGAAATGAGAATGCCCGCTCTGATCAATGTGAGAATTGTGGTAATGAACTGGAAGCCGAAAAACTGATTAATCCACGGACTACTATTGACGGTTCAATCCCTGAATTGAAGGAAACAGAACATTATTACCTGGATCTTTCTACCCTTGAACCAAAAATTCAGAACTTTCTCAATGCCAGAGAGTCATATTGGCGTCCAAACGTATTGAGGCAATCACTTGGCACCATCCAGTCTGTAGGTCTCAAACCCACACCGATCACCCGGGACCTTGACTGGGGAATTCCCGTTCCTCTTGAAGGCTGGGATGGCAAATGTCTGTATGTCTGGTTTGAAGCGGTTATTGGGTATCTTTCTTCAACTGTAGAGTGGGGCAGGTTAAATGAACAACCAGAAGTGTGGCGCCATTGGTGGACCGATAATAGTGCCAAATCCTTTTACTTTATTGGAAAAGACAACATCACGTTCCATGCTGTCACCTGGCCTGCAGAATTGCTTGGAATGGGGGCAGACTTCGATGCCCGAATGGGTAACCCGGATCCGAAAGAACTGATTTTGCCATATGATGTGCCGGCTAATGAGTTCATGAACCTGGAAGGGCGCAAAATAAGCGGCAGCAAGAACTGGGCTGTTTGGGGGCTGGATGCCTTGGACCGCTATGACAGCGATACACTGCGTTATTATCTTACGGTTGCGATGCCTGAAAACCGCGACACGGATTGGGACTGGGAAGATTTTTTCCAACGGAACAATAATGAGCTCGTTGCGACCTGGGGTAACCTGGTGAACCGTGTATTGTCGTTTACCTGGAAAAACTTTGACGGCAAGATTCCGGAGCCAGGTGAATTACGCCAGAGTGATGAAGAACTGCTGGACTCGATCCAGGTCGGTTTTAATTCTGTGGGTCAGCTGATAGAACGCGTAGAGTTAAAAGCTGCTATCGGAGAGGCGATGCGACTGGCGACTGAAGTAAATAAATATCTTGATGTACATGCACCCTGGTTTGAAATCAAAACTGACCGGAACAAAGCAGCAAAATCGCTTTACACTGCAATTCAGGCAATCGACTGGCTGAAGCTGATTTTCGCTCCATTTTTACCGGATACGAGCGAAAGGCTGAATAGCATCCTGAACTATGACCAATCGATATTCGGAAAGCCGGAGACTCAGGCGGTGGAAGACAAACTAGGTGAAAATTCTGTGCTGACCCTCAATCAGGCTGGTGCCCAGGTTAAAGATGGTAAGGATTTATGGCAGGCAGGTCGGATTGAAGGAGGAAGAACTTTCCAACAACCGACAGCGTTGTTTAAAAAACTTGATCACAGCATCGTTGATGAAGAACGGTCCCGCCTTGGTTAACGCCTGGAGAAATAATTATTACTTAAAGCAATAGGTAAGGTAAAAGGGCAAATCCAGGAGGAGTTTTTCCATAATCTGCTCGCTGCGGTTATGCCATAGAGCGTTGTTTCCATCAGTTTCTGAGTGAGTCGGGCTTATAAGGTCGCTAACGCCTCTCAGGATCAGACACCTGGTTGAGTGTTTGTTTGCCACCCAGGCGATGGCTGCAGATTCCCAATCTGCAGAAGGCACACCAAATTCTTGGGTCAGCAAATTAAAATTCTCTTTATCGATATCCTGATCGGCTGATGCAATTGGTGCGCGGCGTGTTTTTGCGGGCAAATCATTCGGGAGCCAGCTTGTATCCAGTCTGGTTGAATAGAACTGAGAAGCCTGAAACTGATCTCCCATTCGTTCAAAAATGTCATACATCACGGTTGAGGTAACCAGGAAAATATCCCCCACCTCGGCGAAACCCACCAGTCCTCCGCAAGTTCCAAGGTTGATGATGACTTTGGGTTTGAATGTGTTAATAACGAATTGTGCGGAAGCTGCCGAATGAGTTTTTCCCCATCCTGAATGAAAGAAAATTAATCTCACACCATCAATATCGGTTAAAAACCATTCTCCTAATGGAGAGTTGTGGAGAACGACAGGTAAAAGCCGCTTTTTGACTGTCTGCCATTCGCCGTTTGCGGAAATCAATACGGCAATTGCGTTTTCGGGCAGCGCGTGCCTGGGGTCAGTCAACCTTTTTGCCTACCGAAGCGATGTAAGAAACGAACTGATCTACCTCGTCCTGACCCAACAACAGGTTGATTTCATGATCGTCAAAAGAGGCAATAGCGCAAACGCCGTAACCAATCGACTCTGCAGCCAGGTATAGGTTTTGGCAGATATGACCTGCATCCAGGGTAGCATAGCGATAAGCTCTTTCTGAATATCGCCAGCTGGTCCTGTATAAATCGGCAGCCCAGAAGAAGGTTACAGCAGATGTGATTACCTGTTTTTGCTTGTAAACTCCTTCGTAGGCAGAATCGATTAATTCATAGTCGAAGCTGAAGGGTTCAAGCGCATGGTTTTGAGCAATATAATGGTAAATTCCAGGGGTCAAACTCTCAACCCGTTGGATAAGCAGATAAGTTTCAAATGGATGCCGTGAACCTGCAGAAGGGACAAAACGAGTAGTCAGATTGCGCTTTTCGTCTATTTCCCGAACACCCTGCGTGTAGGTGAGCAAATATGATAATTCCTGTAGTGACATTAAATCCTGGGTATTGTAACGCCTGACTGAGCGTCTTTTTTTCAGGAGGCTGAGAAAGTTGTTATCTTCTGGAATAAAGGCACTTATATCTGGCAGGCTTATCAGTTCGTTTTCATCCTGGAATTTGCTCAGATACTGAGGATATTCCATCTTTAATTCCTGGGGTGATTTGCTAAGATTTTCACGATAAGAAGATTGGTGAATCTGCTGGATGGTTTTATTAAGATCTGTCATAACTGCTCCTTTAAAATCTTATCATTGATAATATCATCGCCAATACAATAATGATCGCAAGGACAGCCATCGCGATCCGATAAAATCTCTGGGAAGATTTATTATTTCTTGCCATAATCACTCCAATTCCGCTTTAATTTGGTTTGCTTTGTCGAGGGAAATTCCTCGTATTTTGGCTATTTCACTTGCATCAGCATCAAGAATTCCTTGGATCGAACCAAATTGGTTAATCAGCTCTTTTCGACGGACAGGACCGATTCCGGGTATGCTGTCGAGCCTGGATGCCAAACCGATTTTACCACGACGGTTACGGTGTGCAGTGATCGCAAACCGGTGGGCTTCGTCACGGATACGCTGAACCAGGTAATAACCCTGGGAGTGATCGTCAAGCCGAAACGATTCAGAATGTCCGGGAAGGAAAAGTTCTTCTTCCTGTTTTGCCAAACCAGTAATGGTGAACTCTTCGTCTAAACCGAACTCCCGAACAACGTCGATAGCCTGGCGAAGCTGACCTTTGCCACCGTCGACTATGAGGAGGTCGGGCAGGATGCTGAATGCCAGGTCTGGTTTGTAACCTGGATTGTCTTTAGCTTCATTCTCGGAGAGGTAATTGTTGAAACGCCTGGTGAGAACTTCTTTCATTGATGCAAAATCATCTGGACCGGTTACGGTTTTGATGTTAAAGCGTCTGTATAGTTTCTTGTTAGGAACTCCTTGTTCGAAAACAACCATGCTGCCGACACTTGCTGAGCCCTGGGTATTGGATATGTCATAACATTCAATCCGATTAGGCGGCTCGGGCATTGAGAGAAGCACCTGGATTTCCGCCAGGGCGGTTCTCTGTCGGTTTGTATCAGCTTTCCAGCGAATTTCGAGCGCACGCAGGGTTTCAGCCGCATTCTCAGCAGCCATTTCAACAAGCTCTTTGGATTGCCCGCGTTTTGGCACTTTGATCTGAACTTTTTCTCCACCGCGTTTGGTGTTTAGCCACTCATTGATAATCCGGGCTTCTTCGACTTCCTGGGGCAGCAGTACTTTGTTCGGGATATATGCAGCTTGTGAATAGAATTGCTTGATAAATTCCTCAAGGATGGCTGCGTTATTCTCTTCTTCCGTTCCTTCAAGGATAAAATATTCCCGGCCAATCAACTTTCCGGATCGGATGAAAAAGACTTGAACACAGGCTTCACCGTTATTGCGTGCCATAGCAATAACGTCAGAATCTTTGCGCTCATCCGAGATGATTTTTTGTCTCTCAACCACGGTTTCGATTGCCTGAATTTTATCTCGCAGCGAGGCGGCTTTTTCATAATCAAGGGATTCTGAAGCACTTTCCATTTCTGATTGCAGACGTTTGATGACGGGATCACTTTTCCCTTCAAGGAAACGCATAAGATCTTCGATCATCAGGCGGTAATTTTCTTTGGAGATCGCGCCAATACAGGGACCCGCACAAAGCTTTAGGTGATAATAAAGACATGGTCGGGGGTCTTTGCCGGTGATGTCGCGAGCGCAGGTTCGATAAGGGAAAATCCTGCGCAAAACATCCAGTGTCTGGTGGACCGCCCAGACAGATGTGTATGGTCCGAAATAACGGGAGCCATCCTGAAGCATTTCTCTGGTAACGGTAACTTTTGGAAAGTCCTCCTGCCAATGAACTTTGATATATGGGTAGCGCTTATCATCTTTGAGGCGAACATTGTAGTAAGGACGATGCTGCTTAATCAGGTTCATCTCCAGGATCAGGGCTTCCAGTTCTGATGCCACAACAATCCATTCGATATCGTGGATATTTTTGACCATCTTGATGGTTTTGTAGCTTTGATCACTTAACTTCTGAAAATAGGACCTGACCCGGTTTTTAAGATTGATTGCCTTGCCTACATAGATTATCTTTCCATGATCATCCTTCATCAGGTAACAACCCGGTGATTCGGGAAGGCTGCTTAAGATGTTACTGATTTTTTCGTCCTTAGTCATAGGTTCATTTTAACCCATTGGAGTTAGAAATTTATTTGCGCCTTAGGTATAATCAAAGCAGGACAACAATTCATGCCTATTCTCAAATTATCAGACACGATCGCATCTCAAATTGCCGCTGGAGAGGTGGTCGATCGTCCTGTTTCTGTAGTAAAGGAATTGATTGAAAATGCCATTGACGCTGGGGCGAGTGAAATAAGAATCGATATCCGCCAGGCGGGCAAGGAGTTGATCAGGGTAAGTGATAATGGAAATGGAATCCCTGCAGATGAGCTGGAGCTGGCTGTCAGCAGACATGCTACCAGCAAATTAAGTCGAACAGATGACCTCTTTGATATCAAAACCCTTGGCTTTCGTGGAGAGGCTCTGGCTTCAATAGGTTCTGTATCACATTTAACGCTTATCTCCAAACCAGCAGAAGCCGAAACGGGTGCTAAACTGAGCGTGGATGGTGGTGTGAGCTCGAGCCTGACCAGGATAGCCTCGCCAACTGGCACAGAAATTTTGGTTGAAGACCTGTTCTATAACGTTCCTGCCCGTTTAAAATTCCTGAGGAAGGATATAACAGAGTCGAGGCACATAACCGGACTGGTGACAAGGTATGCAATGGCATATCCGACCGTTCGATGGATTTTGACCCACAGCGAAGTAACTGAATTTCAATCCACTGGCAGCGGAGACCGTTTTGAAATTCTGCAAACACTGTTTGGCATCCAGGAAGCGAAATCGTTGATGCCTATTTCATTCAAAGACCGGAACATCTCTGTAGACGGTTTTATCAGTGATCTCACGCTGACCCGCTCAAATCGCAAAGATATCACGATGTTTGTAAATGGGCGCTGGGTCCAGGATGCGAACCTGACTGCCGCTGTGATACGGGCTTACAACACCATGCTTATGGTGGGTCGTTATCCTGCGGTTGTGTTGTTTCTTGAGATACCGACTCACCTGGTGGATGTAAACGTTCACCCTTCTAAGGCTGAAGTCCGCTTTAGAGAACAGGACGACGTTTTCAGTGGCGTTCAAAGGTCGATAAGGCGGGGTTTGCTGGCGTTTACACCGGTTCCCGACCTGGCGAGTTTGAATTTGTGGGGGCGCGGTAATCAACCTGAAGTTAGTGAAATGCAGTTTAACAATGACTGGCAAGCCGTTGATACCACATCTAAAGTTGAGCATTTTTCTGAAGGATCGGAAAACCAGACTGTTCAACAGGAACCCCTGCCAGGAACACATTTACCGCTTTTGAGGCTGGTGGGACAGGTTGCTTCCACATATCTGATCGCAGAAGGACCAGATGGGCTTTACCTGATCGATCAACATGCGGCACACGAAAGGGTTCTGTTCGATCAGATGATGGCTCAATACCGCTCGTCGATCATACCTTCGCAACAACTGGTTGAACCGCTGACCGTTGAACTGAGCCCTGAAAAAGCGGGGACACTTGAGGAGAACCTGGATGCTTTGGTCGAATTGGGTTTTGACATCGAAAATTTTGGACCAAATACGTTTCTCATTCGGGCAATCCCGACAATTATCGACCGGGGAGACCCACGCGAAGCTATTCACTCAGTTGTAGAAGCTTTTGAAGAAGATGAGACACCATTGTTGAGCGAAGCACAGGCACGGATTGCAGCCCGGGTTTGTAAGCGTATGGCAATTAAAGGCGGACAGAGCTTGTCTGAAGCTGAACAACGCATCCTGCTGCTCAATTTGGAAGCCAGCCAATCTCCGCGCACTTGCCCGCACGGACGACCAACGATGATCCATCTGAGCGCAGGTTTACTCGAAAGGCAATTTGGCAGGCGAGGAGCAAGATGATGAAAGGTCTCTGGCTTGAAGATCGTAAAATGAGTTTTCGTACTGACTTATCAATACCTGAATTGGAGCCTGATGAGGTTCTGATAAAGGTATTGCTTGCAGGTGTGTGCTCAACCGACCTGGAGATGCTGAGAGGTTATTATTCGTTTACAGGAATCCCGGGACATGAGTTTGTCGGTGAAGTAGTAGATGATAATGGTCACCCAGGGATACTTGGGAAAAGAGTGATCGGTGACATCAACATCAGCTGTGGTGAATGTGAACGCTGTTTACACCAGGAGCCCAGCCAATGTATGAAACGCAGAACGCTGGGGATTTATGATTACAACGGTGTTTTTGCTGAATATTGCAAGTTGCCTGCAAAGAACCTCACCGTTGTGCCTGATTCCGTATCGGATATCCTGGCTGTTTTTGTGGAACCGACAGCAGCTGCTCTGAGGATCCTTGACCAGGTGCAGGTTCGGCCGAGTGACAGGGTGATCCTTGTTGGTGCAGGAAGGCTGGGGTTGTTGATTGCACAGGTTTTGAAAAACACCGGCTGTGACCTGAAGGTGGTCGTCAGACGACCTGAACCCGCCTTGATTTTGGAAGGATTAGGCATCAAGACAGTTTTTGAAGATCAAGTCAAGGGCGATCTGGCAGATATCGTTATTGAGGCTACAGGTTCACCGGAAGGTTTCGAGCTTTCACGCTCGCTAACGAGAGCGAGAGGAACCTTGGTTTTGAAATCAACTTTTGCAGGTGATGTGAACATGAACCTGTCAAAACTGGTAGTGGATGAGATCACGCTGGTTGGGTCGCGCTGCGGTAATTACCCGGCGGGCTTACGTGCACTGGCCAAAGGATTGGTGCAGGTTGGCGAAATGGTTGATTCTGCCTATTCGCTTGACCAGGGGCTGGAGGCACTCGCCCGAGCAAGCCAGTCCGGGGTTTTAAAAGTTTTTATCAGACCATAAAAGTGGTGTTTAAAATTGCGAATGTGCTATAATAACGGCTCACGGGGCGTGGCTCAGCCCGGATAGAGTGCGCGGTTCGGGTCCGCGAGGTCGACGGTTCAAATCCGTCCGCCCCGACAAATTTACCTCCTGAAATGGAGGTTTTTTGTTTTCCCCATTTGCTTAATGATTAGGTCTGCGAGGTCGACAGATCTCCCTGTGGGAGCCAGGGCAAATCCGTCCGCCCCGACAAATTTACCTCCTGAAATGGAGGTTTTTTGTTTTCCCCATTTGCTTAATGATTAGGTCTGCGAGGTCGACAGATCTCCCTGTGGGAGCCAGGGCAAATCCGTCCGCCCCGACAAATTTACTTCCTGAAATGTAGGTTTTTTGTTTTCCCCATTTGCTTAATGATTAGGGTTGCGAGGTCGACGGATCTCCCTATGGGTGGAGGGAGCAAGCCCCCTACGTATGGCTGGGCCTTGGTCCAGCCGCAAGGCTCGCCTATATGAACGTCACCGAGGATAGTAATCCCCAACCTCTCTGCGTTCCACTTCGGGAATCTTCGACGTCCGGCTGGACACCTGTTCCCGCAAAGCAGGATATCTGATCCAGTGCTTGACTGAGATTATGTGAATGCTCGCAGAAGGCCAGGGCAGTTCCGACCGCCCGACAAATTAACCTCTTGCAATAGAGGTTTTTTGTTCTGCAAATTTGCTTTTGAATTAGGTCCGCGACGACGACGGACCTCCCTGTTAGAAA
>CAZMZQ010000010.1:18366-24002 GCA_964570745.1 uncultured Anaerolineaceae bacterium | reverse complement strand
CAGGTCTTGACCTGCATGAGGGAATGCGTGTATACTTTGTGAACTTGCCGAAGTGGCGGAACAGGCAGACGCGCACGACTCAAAATCGTGTACCCTCGGGTATGTGGGTTCGATTCCCACCTTCGGCATAAATACCCCCCACAAATTATTGTGGGGGGTATTTTTTTCGATTTTGGTCTGCGTGTCCAGAATTTATTTGTTTAATAAGCGATAAAGTGAGAAGATAGACATCTTTTTACTTTGCAAAGAGAATCTGAGCAAGGCTTCCATTTCAACCTGGTCAGATTTTCTCTACGTGTGTTGGAAAGATCGTAAGATTGCAGTGCCAGTCGAATGTTTTTGGCGGAGCTTTTTACAAAAAAGGCTCGTTGATTATCATAGACGTGAATACAGCCGTTTATTTTTACTAAAAGATACACTTCCTATTCCTTTCATGTTAAGGTACGCAGACCAGCCAGACAAGCACGGATGCTTGTGCAGACCTAAAAGAAATTGGAAGTGAGTGGATTATATCATCGTTTTAAAAATTAGTTGATAATTCAACCAACTTGTAATTACAAGTACATAAGTATAACCTGAATTTTAAAAAAAGGGGGAAATTATTCACAAATTCTCAAAATTCGTTGATTATTCAATTATTATGTGCTATACTAGCCAACAGCATTTATTGAATTTCTGGCAGCGGCTGTAGGGGACCGTTGCAGAAGAATCGCCAGTGATGAGGGAGCTAATTAGTGGCGATTCTTTTTTTAATGGAAAAAGGCGACGCTTACGCCATCACCACCCTCGTTCTCACTGCCCCGTTCCCAGCGGGTTACATAGTTAGAGTTACGCAGCGCTTCACGGACGGTTTCGCGGATTGCACCGGTTCCTTTACCATGTATGATACGGCAGAAGGGCATGCCAGAAGAAAAACACTTTTCGAGGTAGTTATCCAATTCATCAATGGCATCTTCAACGCGCCTTCCTCGTAAATCCAACTCCATTGATGGGGGATTGATTATGGGCAAGGAGGTGTGGCTGGTCTTTTCGACTAAAGGTTTGGGTTTTGAGTTGAAGGAGACTTCCTGTAATTCTGATCGGCGAGAAATCTCATGCTCTTCCAGCCGCAGTCGCAAAGCTCCTGCCTGGACCTCATACTGCTTACCGTCGATCGCTGTGATTACACCCTCAATACTGAGTTTTCTGATATAAACTTTTTGACCTGTTTCCAGGGGGCCACTCACTTTTTTGGGTAAATGAGTTTGGCGTCGGCGTCGATATTTCTTTTCGGTGTGAGTCTGCACCAACTCTTCAAGCTTTTCTGAAACTTCGGCAAGCTCAATTTTACGTTCTGGTTCACTGCGCAGGCGATTTAAGGTGCGTTGCAGCTCCATGACCTGATCACGCAGTGTTTCGAGCTCAGATTCTGCCTGAGCTTGTGTTTTATCAAGAATAATCTCACGTTCATCTTCGAGTCGTTCCAGTTGCGCTGCCAGAGCGGCTTCTTTTTGAGCTGCAGCCATGCGTGATTTCTCGGCAGCTGCAAAGCTTTCACTCGCCAGGTTGCGCTGTCGGTGGATTTCTTCAAGCAGATCATCCACTTGTAAATCATCGGGGTTGATGTCTTTGCGGGCTGCATCAAGAATCTCGGGGTCGAGTCCCAGCCTTTGAGCAATCGCAAGAGCATTGGAACGACCAGGCAGCCCAATCACAAGCCGGTACGTTGGGAGCAGTGTTTCCGGGTCAAACTCGAGACTGGCATTGGTGACACCGCTAGTGCCGTGGGCATAGGTTTTTAACTCGGGGAAGTGAGTGGCAACGAAACAGGTGATCTTTCTCCTGAGCATAAAATCCAGCACTGCGCGGGCAAGGGCCGAACCTTCCTGCGGATCGGTACCGGAGCCCAACTCATCCAATAAAACCAGGGAACGGTGATTGGCGCGCTTTAGGATTCGAACCAACTGGGTGATATGTCCCGAAAATGTCGAAAGGGATTGTTCAATGGACTGTTCATCGCCAATATCCGCAAAAATATCCTGAAAAACTGACAGACGGGATCCTGACGCAGCCGGGATGTGCATGCCGGCTTGTGCCATCAACACCATCAGACCGATGGTCTTGAGTGTGACGGTTTTCCCACCGGTGTTGGGTCCGGTAAGCACAACCGCGAAGGTCCTTTTATCAAGTTCGACGTCAATCGGAACCACTTTATCAGGGTCGATAAGAGGATGACGCGCACGTAGCAACTGCAAAACACTGCCGGGATGACCTAAATCAGGTTGGGGCTCAAAAGGCAGCAATTCAGGTTCAGTAGCCTGCAAATCTTCCGCATAACGGGCACGCATGAAGATAAGATCCAGATCTGCCATAGCCAGGCTTGTTTCACTGAGAGCATCAGCGTGCAGGGCTATCTCGCCGCTTAGCTTTTGAAGCACGCGCAATACTTCATCTCGTTCATCTAATTCTAGCTGTCGTAACTTGTTGTTCCATTCCACTACTGCCAACGGCTCAATAAAAAGCGTAGCACCCGATGAGCTTTGGTCATGGATGATTGATTTGATCTGACCTTTATGCTCAACTTTAAGGGGCAGAACGTAACGCCCACCCCGCTGGGTGATCAGTGATTCCTGAAGCATCCTTGAGCTGTTGGGGTCATTGAGATAACGACTCATGCGGTCCATCAAGCGGGCATGGACAATTTTGAGTTCAGAACGAATTTGGGCGAGGACAGCAGATGCGCTGTCGAGTACTTCACCCCGATCGTTGATGGTTTTGTTGATCAAATCGATCAGACCGTGACCATCCGAAAGCCTCTCAGACATCTCAACGAGCAAAGGAGCTTCTTCAGCTTTTTCAAGAAGGGTGCGCCGGGCATCACGGGATAGGACGAGACTATTACGGATGGCAAGCAAGCTGCTGGCTTCAAGGGTCATTTGGTGTCTTGCCTGGTCAGCCAGTGGCTGCGTGTCGACTGCCCCGCGAAAGTGCAGATCGTCGGTCAGGGGCAAAAGCAGGCGTGCCTGCCGGGTTTGTTCCTGGAAGATTAGGGCTTTTTCAAGGCTGCTGGTCGGGCGAAGCCTGGCTGCCAGCTTGTCTGACAAATCAAAACTGGCATAAGAGCGCAGCTTGTCCAACACTTTATGAAACTCAAGCAAAATCAGGCTTTTCGGGTTCATCGCAAGAAGTGTATCACGAAGTTATGTGTGCTTTCATTATTTAAATCTTATGGTTGTGGCAACAATCAGCACCATGATTTAACAATCACTTCTCCAAACTGCTTATAGTTTTGATTTTCCATAAGTTTCAATGCCATAACAGAAGCCATAACAGTATCTGTTTGCTATAATCATTGATATAACAAGAATAGGATCGTGACATGGCAAAAATTCGTGCAGTTTTTACAGATATAGACAACACCTTAACCAGCCCAATAACCCATGAGATTCCCCAAAGTGCGGTTCGTGCCCTTGAGTTGGCGCGAAAAAATGGAATTCTGGTTGTTGCCGCAACCGGTAGAAACTTGATAGGTAATTTGAAACAGGTGCTTGAAAACCTGGAATTTGACGCATACATTACGGTGAACGGACAATACTGTTATTTACCTGATGGCACCACGCTGAGATTTGCGCCTTTTGATCCGGATGTAGTGGAGAGGACGATCGACTTAGGCTTGGAACACGTTTTTTTCGCATCTTATTGCGAGAAAGGCCGAATCTACGTAAATGGTATTGACCCACTGATGGAAGAATTTTTTAGTTTTTTCAAAAGCCCGGTTCCTCCCGTTTTACCAATTGAAAAAATCGATAAAGAAGGCATCCTGTCAATTATCCCTTTTGTTCCACACACTTTGGATGAGCACTTGCGCACGGCTTTACCAGAGTGCCAGCTGCTGCGTTGGAGCCCTTATTCCTGTGACCTGGTGCCCAAATCAGGAGGGAAGGAGGTCGGTCTCAGCATGATATTGGAACATTTTGGGCTCAGTCTGGATGAATGCCTCGCAATAGGTGATGGTGGCAATGATGTGGGCATGATCTCTACGGCTGGGATCGGAGTTGCGGTTGGAGGAGCTGTAAAAGCTGTTAAAGACGCCGCTGATTTTATCGCACCGCGAGTAGATGACAATGCCATTGAGGTGATTTTCAAACATTTTGGGCTGATTTAGCTTTTTTAACTGACCAGGAGAAGGAATCGATGAAAATAATACATAACATATCTGAATGTCTTACCATGGCGGGAGGACCTCGTCGGGGCGGAGCCATGTCAGACCCAGTGATAATCCAGGATGCTGCTGTTGTCATCGACGGAGAAGTTATTACGGATCTTGGCAGGTCGGATGATCTGTTGGATAAATATCAGGATGCTGAACGTATTGATGCGGCTAACCGAGCCGTTGTCCCTGGATTTGTTGACCCACACACCCACCTGGTTTGGGTTGGTGACAGGGCAAACGAGTTTGAAATGCGTCTGCAGGGAAAGACATACATGGAAATCATGGCAGCGGGAGGAGGGATTTTGGCAACCCTGACTGCAACCCGACAAGCAGATATTGAGACGATGGTTGCTCAATCGCAGGAGAGGGCAGAGCGTGCCTTTCGTTACGGAACCACGACTATGGAAGTAAAAACCGGCTATGGACTCGACCTTGAGACCGAGTTCAGACAACTGGAGGCGATCTTGCGTCTGAATGACCTTGGACCACTGGAACTGGTGCCAACTTATATGGGAGCCCATGCCATTCCGAAAGACTTCCCGGGAGGGACAGCTGGATATACCGACTGGATTTGCGAAGAGGCGCTACCTAAAACGAAAATATGGTGGCAGAATCATGCACCAGGAAAGCCTTTGCCGTTCAACGACGTGTTTTGTGAGCAGGGTGTCTTTGAAATTGAAGAAACCCGGCGTGTCCTGCTGCGTGGTGAAGAGCTCGGTTTCAAAAGTAAACTACACGCAGATGAGTTTGTCAACCTGGGCGGGGCCAGCCTGGCAGCTGAAATTGGGGCGATTTCAGCAGATCACCTGGTGAAAACCTCTCCGGAGGATATTAAACGCCTGGCAGCTTCTGAAACCGTGGCAGTTTCGTTGCCAGGGACACCATTTGGGTTGGGGCAGCAGGAATATACCCCTGCCAGGGCTATCATCGATGAAGGAGGCTATCTGGCGCTGGCAACCGACCTCAACCCAGGCACAACCTGGAACGAATCAATGCAATTTATCCAGGCACTGGCATGCAGATATATGAAGCTCACTCCTGCTGAAGCGCTGGCTGCAGCCACGATTAACGCTGCCAAAGCTGTGGGGTTGGACGACAAAGTGGGCTCAATTGAAATCGGTAAACAAGCTGATCTGTTGGTGTTGGATGTTGCTGATTATCGCCATCTGACCTACAGGTATGGCACAAACCTGGTTGCTGAAGTCTTTAAAAAAGGCAAACGTTACATTAATTGAGGTGCTATGAGCATTGATCCTGAAGAAGCAAGAAGTTGGTATGAGGGAGCAGATGAAGTTCACAATTTCGAGCATGTTTTGCGGGTAGAAAAGATGGCAAAGCGTATCGCGCAGGCTGAGGGAGCAGATCTTGAGATCGTGGAGGCAGCCGCATATTTGCACGACTCGCGCGGAGCCAGCCCCGAAGACTCAACTGGAGCCAGAAAAGA